>NKIE01000140.1 GCA_002256055.1 Pseudomonas sp. PGPPP3
GGGCCCTTAACGGCGCCCTCGCCAGAGTTCCCGCTGGCCACCGCTGCCATCGCGCCACTGCGGGCCAAGGCCGAGAGCCAGGGACGTGGTGATTTTTCACCGCTGTGGAGCGGGCAGAATGCCAATGGTTGCAAGGCGGTGGGCGCGGCAGCGCTGACCCAGGAGTTGGCAGGTCACGCGTCGTTGTTATAACGAGTGTTTTTTGGCGCCGTTTTACTGCTCTGTCTAGACTGGCTGACAGGCGCCGCAGTAAGCCTGCGGCCGATCTGTCGCCATGGAGAAGGAGTCTGCATGCGTCCGGCGTTCAAATACCTGCTCGTGATTAGCTTGCTGTTGCTGGCTGCGCGAACCTACGCCGAGCGCTTGCAGGTGGTCGCGGACATCTGGTGCCCCTTCAACTGCCAACCCAATGCCCCTCTGCCGGGGTACATCATTGAGGTGTTGGCCGCGGTCTTTCCACAGGAACATATCGATTATCAGGTGGTGCCCTGGAAACGCGCCGTTTTGCAGACGCGCCAGGGTGTAAGCACAGCGGCAATTGCCGCCACCGCAGAGATGGCGAAGGAGGGGCTGTTGCTAATCGGTCGGCAACCCGTGGGGCATGCCTATGATTGTCTCTATGTGGCCTCCGGCAATCCGCTGTCCTACCACGGGCGGGCCGCGGATCTTCATGGCGTGCAGCGTCTGGGTATCGCCTTGGGTTATGAATATGCCGAAGGTATTGGCGAGTGGTTGGCCAATGACGCAAACAAGGCAAAGATTTTCGCCGAGTCGGGCGATGAGCCTGCTCGGCGCAATCTACGTAAGTTGATGCGCGGCGGGCTGGACGGCATGGTCGAGGACCGCTCGGTGATGAGTTTCCTGCTGCTTGATCCCGCGTATGCCGGGCGGGTGACCTTGGCCGGCTGCAATCAGGCGGTGCCGCTGTATATGGCGTTCAGCCCCAAGCGGCCGGGCGCAGAGAGCTTGCCAGAGCGATTCGATCAGGGCCTGGTGGCGTTGCGTCAGTCCGGGCGGTTGGCGCAGATTTTGGGCAAATATGGTGTAACTGACTGGCAGCCTTGAGCTGGAGTCTTTAAACAAAAAAGCCCGCACAACCGTGCGGGCTTTTTTGTTTAGCGGTCAAGCAAGCGGCTAGGGGGTTGCCCCGATAGTCGCCGTTGCGACGTGCTAGCGGTTTGCTCAGTCGCGGGCCTTGAGGTCTTGCTCAGAAATATGAGGGACGAAGGAGAAGCCAAAAACGGCGAAGAAGCCAAAGAGTTTCATGGTAAGCACCAGTGGTTTGCTAACTGTTACCGGATAAGCCCGGCGACAAGGGTTTGAACTAGGTTGGCAACCTGTTGTGGGTTGTCGTGTTACCTATCGTACCAGCTTGTCGTGCAAGAAAATGCAGCGAATGTTAAATATTTGCTACATTTTGATGCGATTTTTGGTCGCAGCCAGGCGCCTTATTTATTTTTGCACTGAAAGTGTGCGTTTTTAGGCTTCAACTGTTACGCGGTAACACTGCGCTGTTGCGGTCTTTGGCATTAGCCGTTCAGGCTGCTGCGCAGGGTCAGCCACTTGGGCATACACCAGTGCCGGTGGATGGCTAGGGCGCGGAAGATAAAGGTTACGGCGACCCCTGCCAGGGTAGTCAGGGCTGTTTTACCGCCGAGGCCCATCAGGCCGATGTAGCAGATGCTGCCGACGATAATGGTTGTGGCGTAGATCTCGCGGCTGAGCAGCAGGTTGGGGCGCTGCGCGAGGACGTCACGCACCAGGCCGCCGCCGATGCCGGTAATGGTGGCCATGACCACCGCTACCGGGGCGGAGAAGTGCAGGGCCAGGGCCTTGTCGATCGATTGCACGCCGAACAGGGCAATGCCGAAGGCGTCGAGGTAGAGGATCAGTGCCCACACGCTTTCATCGCGCAGGTGACGTTCCAGGTAAAAAGCGAAGATCGAGGCGCCAATCGCGATCCATACGTAGTTGAAGTCGAGGACCCAGAACACCTGGGTGCTCATCAGCAAGTCACGCAGGGTGCCGCCGCCCACGGCGGTAATCACGCCGAGAAAGGTCAGGCTGATGATGTCCATGTCTTTGCGTGCGGCAGCGAGTACGCCGGCCATGGCGAAGGCGGCGATGGCAGTCATGCCGATCAGGTAGTTCAGGTTGTGCATGGAAAGGCTCAGCGGCAGGAGTTTGGCCGGCTGACTCTGGCGCAGTCGTCAGGTCACTGCAAGCCTTCGACGCCTGGAGCTTTCTCTCTGTGCGCAATGTCGGGCCTGGAACCGCCAACGCCAGGGTTGAGCCGCCTTGTTACGGCTGTCCGCCAAGTGTCGCTGCGGGCGGGCCAAAGAGCAGGTCAAAGCCCCACTGAAAGCCAAACGCATAGAACAGAAAGAACAGCATCAGGGCGAAGTCACTGACCAGTGCTTGCCACCAGCTGATATCCAGGCCGTAGGCAATCACCGGCACGGTGAGCAGCAGTAAGCCCAGCTCAAAGCCCAGCGCGTGCAGCACGCGGCGGGCAATGGTGCGTTGCGGCCGGCGCTGGCGCGCTTCCCACGCTTCAAACTGCGCGTTGAACAGCATGTTCCAGCTCACCGCCACCAGCGATATGGCCAACGCCACCAGCCCCGACTGCAGCAGGCTGCTGCCGAATACCCAAGTCGCCAGAGGTGCGACAAAAATCAGTGCCAGCAGTTCATAGCTGACGGCCTGTACCACTTTGCGTTGCTTGCCTTGCATGCTCAGGCCCTCGCCCGTTGCCAATCTGTCGTCACTCTATGTCTAATAAGCTGAAATGATTAGTCAGCTTGTTTCAGGAAAACTGATAGATGAGTCTTACAAAAGATGCTGTCCAGGTTTTTCTCGCCGTGCTCGATAAGGGCTCCTTCTCCGCTGCAGCACGCAGCATCGGCCGCGTTCCCTCAGCGGTTAGCATGAGCATCGCCAACCTTGAAGCCGACCTGAATCTGGAACTCTTCGACCGTCGTGGCCGTGAGCCTGTGCCGACCGCCGCTGCCATCGCCCTGCAAGCCAAGGCGCGTTTTATGCTGCAGCAGTTTGAACTCTGGGAGGCGCAGGCCTTGGCCTTGTCCAGGGGGCTGGAGAGTCGCCTGAGTCTGGCCATCGCCCCGGAGCTGATGGCTTCGGACTGGGCTGGGCCGCTCGGGCAATTGGCTCAACGCTATTCGTCGCTTGAAGTCGAAGTGCTGGCCGCTCCGGAAGACGATGCCATTCGCCTTTTACATGAGGGCCGCGTGCAACTGGCTGTGGTGTTTGAAAGCCCGCTGTTCGACAGCCGTGAATGCTGCCAGGAAATGACCAAGGAAACCCTGCTGGCAGTGATCGCGCCCAATCATCCTGCCATCGCGAGCGGCCGCACCCTGCGCACTGAGGAGTTGGCAGAGCATCGGCAGATTGTCGTCGCCAGCCGCGAACGGGACGCCACGCCGCCACGCTTTCTGCAGGCCCATCACCACTGGCGTACCGATAGTCACACTGCGGCGCTGAGCATGTTGCAGGCAGGTCTCGGCTGGGGCTTCCTGCCGGAGTCGCTGGTCAAACCGCAACTCAACGCCGGCACGCTGGTGGAAATGACCTTGGACAGAATCTCCACCTTCTCGGCGCTGTGGGTCGCCGAGGTGTGGTCCGCCCGCAAGCCGCTGGGTCTCGGTGCACAGCACTTTATTGAGTTGATCCGAGCCAAACAGAGAGCGTCGGGCTAAGCCGCCACTTGCCTTCCCCGCGCCATCTGTCAGGGCGTGCTCGGCGCTTGGCGGTAGTAGCCACGGTGCAGGTTGTCGAAGTAACGCTGGTAGCGGCCGCTATCGCGGTAGCTCTGCAGGCGGCGATTGAAACGCTCCAGCAGTGCCGGGCTGCCCGCCAGGCTTTTCGGCAGCATCAGGTAACTGAGGTTGTTCAGCAGCGGCTTGGGGTGGTGGGTGACTTTGGCGATTTCGGTGACGCTGAACTGGCTGTGCAGGGCGGCGTAGCCGACGTTGAACTCCTGTGGGTAGAGCACGATGCGCTCTTTGAGTAACTTCTCGAAGTTTTGCCGGTCGCTGGCCACCCGTTCCATCTGTATCTGGCCGCTGGCAAGGAAGTCATCGAAGGCAGGTCCATAGCTGTATTCCAGGCCGCCGCCGAGCGTCATGCCGCTGAGGTCGCTGAGCTGTTGCCAGTCGAAGGGCAGGCTCTTGAGGTGGAAGAACACGAACTGCTCTTCGAGCAGGGGCGCACTGAAGAGGAAGTCGACCTCTCGTTCGCGCTTGTGCATCCACACGGCACTGGCGTCGAACTTGCCCGCCGCCGCGTCGGCATAGGCTCGTGGCCAGGGCAGGAAACGGAAGCTGACGCGATAGCCCTCATCGGCAAACACATCGCTGATCAGGTGGGCGATCACGCCGTTATGCTTGAGCTCGCTAGAAAGGTAGGGTGGCCAGTCGCCGACACTGATCTGCAGTTGTGGGCGGCTGTCGGCCAGGGCACTGCCGGTGAGCAGCAGGCACACGAGGCTGGTCAGGCGTATCCAGTTCATCCAGGGTCCTTACGATTGACCAAGGGGATCCGCCTTCGATGCTCTAGAGGGCGTAGCGCAGTAGTAGCACTTAATCGCCCCGCTTGAACATGGCCGCGGACGTTACTGTCCGCTTTGTCGGCGGCTATGCCAGGCCTGGCGCTGGGCGTCGTCCATAAAGCTCCAGGCAACGAAGCGGCTTTGCTTGTTGCCTTGGGCCATTTCAATCGTGCGCACGGCCTGGGCGCCGACCTTCTGCAACTGTTTGTGGATGTCGGGCAGATTGCCGGCTTTGGAGATCAGGCTGCTGAACCACAGCACCTGACTACCGACCCCGACGCTTTCCTTGATCATGCGTTTGACGAACGAGGCTTCGCCGCCGGTGCACCACAGTTCGCTGTTTTGTCCGCCGAAGTTGAGTTCTGGCAGTTGGCGCTCGGGAGCCTGTTTGCCGAGGTTCTTCCATTTGCGCCGGCTGCCGCTGGCAGCCTCGGCGGCACTGGCGTGGAACGGCGGGTTGCACAGGGTTAGGTCGAAGCGTTCATTCGCCTGCAGCAGGCCGGCGAAGATTTGTCCGCGGTTGAGTTGCTGGCGCAGCTCGATGGCGTCGATGATGGCTTGCGCCGAGGCCAGGGCGGGGGCGTCGATATCCGCGCCAACAAAGTGCCAGCCATAGTCGCTGTGGCCCAGCAGGGGATAGATGCAGTTGGCGCCGACGCCGACATCCAGGGCGCGCACGCCGGTGCCGCGGGGGATGTCGCCGGCGGTATCAGTGGCCAGCAGGTCGGCCAGGCCATGCAGGTAATCGGCCCGCCCCGGAATGGGCGGGCACAGATAGCCCTCGGCAATCTGCCAGTGCTGGATGCCGTAAAGGCTGTGCAGCAGGGCGCGGTTGAATACGCGTACCGCTGCCGGGTTGGCGAAGTCGATGCTGGGCTTGCCGTAGGGGTTGGTGATGACGAAGGCGCCCAGTTCCGGGCAGCTGTTGATCAGCGCTGGGAAGTCGTAACGGCCCTGGTGACGATTGCGCGGGTGCAACAGGCTCGGCTCGGCCGCTGCAGGTTGAGCAGGGGTATTTCGGGGCGCATCGGGCATGGCGGAGACACTCTTGAACGGTGAGCCAGCCAGGCAATGCCTGGCTGTGTGGCAATGATTTAGTTAGTTGGCAGGCCCAGGCGGTCGAGCATGATACGGGCAATTTCCCGTTCGCCCATTACCACCAGATCGGCGCTGCAGCTTTTCAGGTAGTCGACTTCGCTGTCGGCCTGGGCGCGGGCGAGAATTTGCAGGCCCGGGTTGGCGGTGCGGGCATGGCTGATGATCTGCCCGGCTTCCAGGCTATTGGCGATGGCAACGATCAGGCAGCGGGCGCTGGCGATATTGGCCTGGGCCAGGGTCTTGCTGCTGGCGGCATTGCCGTGCACCACGCTGAGGCCGTTTTGGCGCAGGTCTTCCACCAGGCTATGCAGCGTTTCGATGATCACCAATGGCATCTGTTCGGCCTGCAGGCGCTGGCTGATACGGCTGCCGACACGGCCATGGCCGATCAGAATGGTATGGGCGCTTTCGCTCAGGGGCAGGATGTTGTCGCTCGGGGCGCTGGCCGGAGCCGGGCTGGCCTCTGGTTGGCGTTGTTCGCGTGCCACCAGCCAGGGTTGCAGGCGATCGAGCAGGCTGAACAACATTGGGTTAAGCAGGATGGCAATGATCGCCCCGGCGAGAATCAAGTCGCGGCCCACTTCGGGCATCAGTTCCAGGCTAACGCCGAGGCTGGCGAGAATAAAAGAGAACTCGCCGATCTGCGCCAGGCTGACGGCAATGGTGAGGCCGGTGCTCAGCGGTTTGCGGAACGCCAGCACGATCAGCAGGGCGGCCAGGCCTTTGCCGAGCACGATGATCAGGACGGTGGCGAGCACCAACAGCGGTTCGTCAAGCAAGATCGACGGATTGAACAGCATGCCCACGGCGACGAAAAACAGTACGGCGAAGGCATCCCGCAACGGTCGCGAATCATCGGCGGCCAGGTGGTTGTACTGCGAGCTGTTGAGGATCATCCCGGCAAAGAAGGCGCCGAGGGCGAAGGACACGCCGAAGAGCATCGCCGAGCCGTAGGACACGCCCATGGCGATGGCCAGCACCGCCAGGGTGAAGAGCTCGCGCGAACCACTGCCGGCACTGCGCTCCAGCAGCCAGGGGATCAGACGGCCGCCGAGGGTGATCATCAGAGCGATAAACGCCGCCACCTTGCCGAGGGTTAGCAGTAGTGGCCAGAGGATGTCCTGTTCGCCGCTGCCGGTTGCTGGCTCGGCGCTGAGCAGGCCGGCGAGTGCCGGGATTAGCACCAAGGCCAGGACCATCACCAGGTCTTCAACGATCAGCCAGCCAACGGCGATCTTACCGCGGCGGCTGTCGATCAACTGGCGCTCTTCTAGGGCGCGCAGCAGCACCACGGTACTGGCCACCGACAGCGCCAGACCGAAGATCAGTCCGGCTCCCCAGTGCCAGCCGAGCCACCAGGTCATGCCCATGCCCAGTAATGTGGCGGCCAGAATCTGCACCAGTGCGCCGGGGATGGCGATGTTCTTCACCGACATCAGGTCTTTCAGCGAGAAGTGCAGACCAACGCCGAACATCAGCAGAATCACGCCGATTTCCGACAGTTCATGGGACAAGTCTTTGTCGGCGACAAAACCCGGCGTGAACGGCCCGACCATAA
>NKIE01000141.1 GCA_002256055.1 Pseudomonas sp. PGPPP3
TCAGGCTGTGGGCTTGGATAAACCCAACATCGGCCTGCTGGACGAAGACTTCCTCGCCGAGGTGCGTAACCTGCCCGAGAAGAACCTGGCCGTGGAGCTGCTGGAACGTTTGCTGGAAGGCGAGATTAAGAGCCGCTTCAGCAGCAACCTGGCACAAGAGAAGAAGTTTTCTGAACTGCTCGACAGCGTGATCAAGCGCTACCAGAACCGCTCTATAGAAACCGCCCAGGTGATCGAAGAGCTGATCGAAATGGCCAAGAAGTTCGCCGCGGCCAGCAAACGGGGTGATGCCCTAGGCCTGAACGACGACGAGCTGGCTTTCTACGATGCCCTGGCCAATAACGAGGCCTCGGTGCGTGAACTGGGTGATGAGACCCTGGCCAAGATCGCCCACGAACTGACCGAGAGCTTGCGTCAGAACGTAAGCGTCGACTGGAGCAGCCGCGACAGCGTGCGGGCCAAGCTGCGGCTGATGGTTAAACGCATTTTGCGCAAATACAAATACCCACCGGACCAGCAGGAAGAAGCCGCCCAGCTGGTGCTGGATCAAGCCGAAACGCTTTGTGAGGCGTGGATGTAGACAATGAACCCAGGGCAAGGATCGCTGTTTGACCAGCAACAGGTATCGCATGGCCACTTACCTGTTGAGGCACGTATGCCGCTGAATATTGCCGGCCGTAAAGTGCGCAATATGCTCTTTAAGGATTTGTGCGAAGTCGGCGATGCCTTAGTAGTGACTGGCTACAGCGGCCTTGATCAGTTAATTCAGCTGATCAACCAGCGAGGCGAGGATAAGGGCGTTTTACGTTTGTTACTGGGCTCGGAGCCAAGCCCAAGTCGGCAACAAATATTCTCGTTGAAGCAGCAGGACTTTGATGCCGAGGTTCGCGCTTACTGGTTGAAGCGCGGTATCTCGGTGCGTCTTAGCGGACAACTGATTCGTTGTGCTGAGTTAATCCGTAGTGGTTATGTACAGGTGCGCTACCCCGGGGGTCGCCATAGGGTGCATGCCAAGATGTATTGCACCATGGGTGCCGTTAGCCTGGGTTCGAGCAACTTCACTGACCCCGGTTTGAACTATCAAGACGAAGCCAACGTACGCTTTCCAGCGAGTGAAAAAGCGCGCTTTCGAGAAACCTGGCAGGTAGCAGAGCACTTCTGGAATGGCGGCATTGATGCTAACGCGCAGTTACTGGCCTTGCTGGAGCAGTTGCTCAAGTTTGTAAATTGGGACGAAGCCCTTGCTCGTGCGTGTGCAGAACTACTGGAGGGGGAGTGGGCGGCCAGCTATCTGCGCACCTTAGATGCTTATCAGGGCGTGAGTCTGTGGCCCTCACAGAAGAAAGGTATTGGCCAAGCGCTGTATCTGCTGGAGACCGTCGGTGGGGTGTTGGTGGCTGATGCCACAGGCTCAGGAAAAACTCGGATGGGCGCGCATCTGCTGCGCGCGGTGCATGATCGCAACTGGTCATCGGCCCGTTCGCACAAAGGCTCAATGCTATTGGTGTGCCCACCGTTGGTGGCACCTAGCTGGGAGCGGGAGCGTGCCAACTGTGGTTTCAGCATGGAGGTTGCGTCCCATGGGCTGCTCAGCCATTTAGACAAAAAACAAACAGAAACGGCCCTAGCGGTGCAGTTAGCGAGTGCGCAAACACTGGCCGTGGATGAGGCGCATAACTTCCTGAATACCACCTCCAATCGTACCCAGCGCCTGCTGCATAACTTATCTGATCAAACCCTGCTGTTTACCGCTACGCCAATTAATCGTTCAGCCGTCGATTTACTACGTTTGATCGATATTCTCGGTGCCGATAATTTTGATGACGAAGTGCTTACCATCTTCGAGCGATTAAATCGCAGTGGCCATGACTTTAATCAGATCCATCCAGCCGATCTAGCCCAGCTGCAAGCAGCTATTGCCCGCTTCACCTTGCGCCGTACCAAGGCTCAGCTTAATACCATGGTCGATCGTGAGCCGGAGGCTTATCGCGCGGCCAGTGGCCGAATTTGTCGCTATCCCATGCATCAGTCGCAAAGCTATTGGCTTGATGAGACTGAGGAGGATCAGCGTATCGCCGCGCAGATTCGGGTAATGGCGCAAAGCCTGAAAGGGTTAGGGCATTTTGAAAAGCCTCTCATAATGCCTGAGAGTTGGCAGCGCCAAGGAATGACTGCCGAAAGCTACTTAAATATGCGTTTGCTGTCTGCCAGTGCATTGGCTACGCACCATGTGATGAGCAGTTTGCGCTCTTCGAAGCTGGCTGTACTTCGCCACATCTTGGGCGAGCAAGCTGCTCTGCTGGCGCTGGGCCTGCAGGAGATGCTGGAAAGCGCTGGCGATGATAAAGGCAGTGGCAATATGCTCGAGCGCTTAGCGCTGCTTAAAGGCAAGGTGCCGGTTAATCAACTGGGTATTGATTTGCCGATTTGGCTCAGTGATCCGCAGGCGCACATTGCTGCGTGTGAAGGTGAGATTGGTACCTACGGCATGATCCTGAAGAGGTTGAAGCGCCTTTCTGATGGTCGTGAGCGGCGTAAGGCTGATTTTTTACTCGAACTTGCCCGCCGGCACGAGCAGGTCATTGCGTTTGACCACTTTCCGCTGACACTCCGTTATCTCAAGCATTTGATGACGAAACGAGCCGTTAGCCAGGGCCTTGAGTTGCTGCTCGGGGTTGGGGGTAACAAACAAGCCAATGAAAAAATCCAAGAGCGTCTGAATCCCGCTTCAGGCTCTGGGCACATCATTGCCTTGTGTAGTGATGCGATGTCCGAGGGTGTCAATTTGCAGCGCGCCTCAGCCATGGTGCACTTGGATATGCCTAGCGTGGTGCGTTATGCCGAGCAGCGTGTTGGACGTATCGACCGAATGGACAGCCCGCATGACCAGATTGAATGCTGGTGGCCAAAAGATGCTGAGGCCTTTGCACTCAAGGCCGATGAGCGTTTTGTCGCCAGAGTCGAGACCGTTGATTCCTTGATTGGTGGCAACTTACAGCTACCCGAGGAAATGCAAGCCAGTAGTGGGCGCGTACCAAAGATCATTACTGCAGAGGAACTAGAGCAGGAGATCCGAGAGCGTGAGCTGCGTTCGTGGGATGGGATTGAAGACGCCTTCTCACCTGTGCGCGGGCTGCTAGAGGGGCCGGAGGCATTAGTTTCGGAAGACGTATACCAAGACTTTCAGCACGAAGTAGCTAGGGTTCTGGCTCGCGTTAGCCTCGTGCGTACCGAGCAGCCCTGGATGTTTATTTGCCTTGCTGGGGGCGAACGCATGGCGCCGCGTTGGGTGATGCTGCCAGCGCTAGATGCTGCTCCGCTAAGTCACCTGCGCGACATCGTGACAACTTTACGCGCTCGCCTTGGTTCGCACGTTGAGAATCTGCCGATAACCCGCAGCGCCGGCAAACTATTGGAGCGCTTCCTGGGGCAGCTTTCTCTCGTGGAGCAAATGCTCTTGCCGCGCCTCAAACAGAGGGCCCTAGAGCAGATGCACGACATGCTCAAACGTTGGAGTAAGCAAAAAGGTTGGCTGCAAACCAACGAGCAGGCCGAGCAGATCAATCGGCTTATCGACTTGCGAGATAACCCATCAGCCAATGATTGCCCTGACTGGGCGCAGTTGGCTGATTGTTGGCTGGATTTAGTTAGGCCTACCTGGTCGGAGCACTTGAAAACCCGTGGTCGAAAAGCGGGATTACCAGGCTTAGAGATATTCAAAAAGACCTGATAACGCATCCGATCGCAGCCAGCAAAATCTTAGATGAGATCACCGGCATCGATACACGCCGCAATTGGGATGAGCGGATTGTGGCCTGTATTTTAGGTGTTGGCGCTGATTTCTAAGGGCCATTTAACGTTAGCCCCTTCAACAGATTTCCTCGGGAACCGCTGCTGAGTACATCTATTTCGTATGTCTTCGGTAGATTCATTTTGGAGCTTTAAGTGGTTGAACTGAGTGAAAAAGCCAACCGTTGTTTGCAGCACTATTTGGCGGTTTACCAGCGTGAGCAGCAGCTTGGCAGCAATGGATTGGCCTTAAATGAATGCCTGCACCATTTTCTCGATCAGCGGCCTGCCGGAAAAAACATGTCGGCTATGGAGCGTGCAGCAGGACTAGCGGCCGCTCCGTTCTGGTGGGATTCGCTTGCTGTCAGTACTGCACCCCTTGCTGCTTTGGCGCTAAGTCGGGTTTTACATCACGAAGAAGCTATCTCTATTGAGCTGCTGGAACATCTGGCCCACGCCAACCCGGATGTGCTGCGCTGGGCCATTCGCTACGCCAAGTTATTTACTCGAGGGGACTCTGCACTTTGGGCGCAGCTGCGGCAACAGTTGCAGGGCGAGGATTGGCGGGTATTTTTCGGTGTCTGTGATCGCCTGCTTGAACAGTTGCAGCCGTATGCAGAGTTGGTTCAATTAGCTGAGCAGAAGCTTGCGCATCTTTCATTGCTGGAAGTGCTGAGTTATCTGAGCTTTCTGGCATATGAGCAGATGACGCCGGATGCTCCAGCAGATCCCTCAGGCAAGCGCTGGGCGGTATACGACCGAATCATTTTGAATAAGCTAAAAACCTGCAACGAAAAGGACTTTGATCTTAGTGAGGCACGTCTTGGTCAATCGCTGAAGCAGCACCTTTCGCCAATCCTATTTCCCTCACCAGCGATAACCACGGAGTGTCGAGAAAACCTCGAAACCATTGCTGTGTTGATTGAGGCAATGCACGAGCTTATCGATTACGAGGGTTCGATTGATTGGTTTTGCTTTGATCCTGAGTGTCGCTACCAGCTTAAGCCCGGTGAATCAGTCATCTACAACGAGACAGAGCAGGGCTCGCGTGAGTGGCAGCGTACAGAGCGGAAATCTCAAGCGCTTTGGCACTATTGGATGTATCGAGGGCTTCAAGAGTTCGTAGCCAGGGGCATGGCTGATATCCAGATTGGCAGCGCCGAAAATCATGAACTGAATGCCGAGGCCTACATCAAGGCAATACGCAGCGAGCTGCAGTTAAAAGCAATCTATGGCCAGGATGATGAGTTGGAGCTTGCAGATGGTACGCGGGCTAATCTTTTTCAAGCGATGCTAGCCAGTGAGCTGACCAAGGTGTTTTTTCAGAGCGCTTACATTCAGCCATTTAAGCAGCACTACCAAGAGTTTGGGGTTCTGGCACAGGCGTTGAGCAAGCTTGCATTCGATGGGTTAGTTACCGGTGAAAATCGTTTCCCTATGACCTGGTCTGAAGAGGCTGAAAAGGTCAAAAGAATCAAAGGGTGGACCGTTTGCAGCGACTATCCCAATGGCAGCTTGGTTGCGGCTAAGAGCATCCTGAACTTCTGGACTAACGACCTAAAGGCGCTGTCGAGCAGCCTAAAGCAGCAACCCAGTCAGCCTGTACCGAGATTGTATGAGCTGCCTTTCAGCAAAATTGGGCGATTTAACTTCCAATTTCCATGGGTGGTAGCACAGCAGAATAACCTCACTGCTGCGGTCAACAGCCTGCGCCGTATAGGCGCGCGCCGAGCAGGCAAGACGAGCGAAACGCAGCGCATCGAGTTGCGCCTTGCAGAGCAAATGCGTGAGCGTGGTTTTGCTGTTGTTGTTGGGTATCAGCCAGAGCGCACTGAGCACGAAGATCCTGGTGAGGTGGATCTGATCTGCTACCGGGATGAGGTGGTGCTGTTGCTGGAAGTTAAATCCGGATATATCCGCTCATCTCCTCATGAGGTTTGGCTGCATCGTACTAACACGTTGCGTAAAGCCGCTTGGCAGCTGCGGCGCAAGCGTATTGCGGTGGTTGACGCTTTGGCCCTCGATGGGAAGTTACGCACGAATCTTGGTTGTGCTGCCGAACACCCAGGCAGCCGACTTCACGCTTGGATTGTGGATACATCGATAGAGCTGGATCAGCAGATGGTCGATGGATTTATGGTGGTTTCGCTGGAGGCGCTACAGGTGATCCTGCGTGATGAACGGAGCCTGCTCTGTCAGGGGGGGCAGTCGCCTGAGGATAGCGACGATACGATGTTTCCAGGCGGCTTCACTGCAGCACGATTTGTGGCTGTTGTTGAGGCCGGCGAGGTCTGGGCGGATTTGAAATAGGTGCTTTTCATGTATTCAGCACAGATGGTTCGCATGGATGCATTCGGCAGTACGTGGAGTTCTGTGCACTTCTCTTATTGGTGAAATTCAAGTTTGAAGACAGTCAGTGCATCCCTTGAGGAGAGGCTGGCTCGCCATGTGTCAGCAAGTACTGCGATGATCGATGCATCTTCAGAATCGCTCTCACAGCCAAGCACATGAACAATCACAGCCGTGCGCCACCCCATGTCTTTGTAGAGGAAGTACGGATGATTACGCATAAGGAAATCACAAAGATCTAAGCAGGGATGCTCAATACGCGCATCCATCGCTTCTTGTTTCACTCGTGCCGAATGCGTTTCAAGAAAGTGCTTCTGAGGCGAAGGTGGTGGCGGCCCGTAGGTGCTGGATCTGCGCCCGCAAAAGTCTCCATCGTCATCGTCGTTGTCTGGACGGCCGTCATAGCCACGGGACTGATAGAAAGCGTCGTTATTTTGGTTAAGCTGATTTGCTCTGTTGTCTCTGTCTGCCTTGGACATAAATCGCTCCGTGCTTAGCTAGTTGTCGGCCATTTTATGGTCAACACTGCTGCGAAAAAATATCAAGTTGAATCGCGCTTCGGCTTAGAAGATGCTCTAGGCCCTCCGGCCGAGGATACATAGACTTGCCCTTCGGCCATTCGCATTCAGTCCGTATCAGCTGTTTTCTAAGCGGCTACTGCGCTGTTCGCATTCTTAGACTTTTTTGTCTCTGTCCAACGGCAGCCGGCAGCGATCCACTTTCCACCAGGTAGGCAGCAGCTTGCGGATAGCGGGCTGGTTGAAGCGATCATCAATCAGGTAGACCACGCCTTGATCTTTGACGGTGCGGATAACGCGTCCTGCAGCCTGCACGACCTTTTGCAGGCCGGGGTAAAGGTAGGTGTAGTCGTAGCCGTTTTTGCTGCCGAACATTACTTCCATGCGCTGTTTGATTTCTTCGTTGACCGGGTTGATCTGCGGCAGGCCAAGGGTGGCGATGAAGGCGCCGATCAGGCGATCACCGGGTAGGTCGATGCCTTCACCAAAGGCGCCACCCAGTACAGCAAAGCCAATGCCCCGGCCATTGCTGCAAAAGCGGTCGAGAAAGG
>NKIE01000142.1 GCA_002256055.1 Pseudomonas sp. PGPPP3
CTCGACCTTGGCAAGCTGGACTCGGAAGAGGACAAAAAAGCCCAGGAACAAGTGGCCAAGAGCAAGGAAGGTCTGCTGGAGCGTCTCAAAGCTGCGCTGGGCGAGCACGTCAGTGAAGTGCGCGTATCCCATCGTCTGACCGACTCGCCGGCCATTCTGGCCATTGGCGAGCAGGATCTGGGCTTGCAGATGCGCCAGATTCTCGAAGCCAGCGGGCAGAAAGTGCCGGACTCCAAGCCTATCTTCGAGATCAACCCGGCGCACCCGCTGATTGAGAAGTCGGCTTAAGTCGTACTGCACTGCACAAACCGGGGCCTTAGGGCCCCGGTTTGCGTTTGTGCGGTGCACAGGGTGAGTCGCGGCACTGTCATCTGCCTGTCATGTCAGCGTCATAAGCTCGGCCATCATCATTCAGGAGCCACTTATGCGCGCTATTCGATCTTCCATACTGGTTGGCGGGCTGTTGTTGTCCGCACTGGCAAGCGCCGAGGTACAGGTGCAGGGGCCGGTGGAGTACGGCATCTTCATCTCTAACGCCAAGGAGTTTGCCCCTGGCGAGCGCCTATTGACCCGCAGTGACCAGGTCATCGAGCCTACCCAGGTGATTCCAGCCAAGCTGGGCAGCAAGTTCGGCCTGCGCTATACCCTGGCGGGCAAGCAAGTCGGTGATGCACCTTTGACCTTGCTGTACCTGACTCCTGGTGTCATCACGCCGGACGGTCTGCGTCATGACAAGTTCGTTGTGCAGCAGCCGATGGTGCAGGGCGCAGGTGCAGACCTGATGGCTTTCGAGTTCAGTGAAACCTATGAAGTTGTGCCTGGTGAGTGGCGCTTCATGGTGTTCCAGGGTGATCGCTTGCTGGCTGAGCAGACCTTCGAGGTCCGCTGATTAGTTTTACAGCGTCCCAAAACGCAAAAACCCGCCACGTTGTGCGGGTTTTTGCGTTTATGGCTGAGCCGTTTACCCGGTCAGCCATGGTGCGTCTGGCGCATCAGTCGTTGCTGCTGACCACGCCAAGCAGTTGCAGCAGGCTGATGAACAGGTTGTAGATCGATACATACAGGCTGATGGTCGCCATGATGTAGTTGCGCTCGCCGCCGTGAATGATGGCGCTGGTCTGGAACAGGATGCAAAAGAAACCGGCGGTGATAAAGCCAGCCAGGAAGCTCATGTCCTTGCGGGTGGTCAGCACGTAGGCCGACAGGCCGCAGAACACCAGGGCAGTCATGGCAAACGCCGAGCTGACCACTTCGCCGCCATTGGGCATGTCCAGGTAGCGGTTAAGGATCGGGCCCAGGGTGTAACCCATAAAACCGGTCAGGGCGAAGGTGGACAGCAATCCCCAGGACGAGTTGCGCAGTTTCACGGTGAGGAAGAACAGGCCGTAGAAGCCGATCAGCACCACAAAGAAACTTGGGTAGGGCACATTCATCTGCTGGGCGAAATACGCCACCAAGCCGCTGAAGGCCAGGGTCATGGCCAGCAGGCCGTAAGTATTGCGCAGCACGCTGCTGACTTGCTGTTGCTCAACCTGGGCGTGGCTGAGTGCGTAATCTTGTTCTTGCATGGCGTCGCTCCTGAAAAGGTCAAAGGTTCCATGACCGTGGTCGCATTCGATCATAACAGACCAAGTGTGACTGCCAATCGAGAGAGTTTGACAGTGTGTTTCATTTCGGTATGATGCCGCCCGAGTCACAGCAGGGTGTTGCCAGTTAGTATTTGGCTGCAGGTTTGCAGAGGCTCAAGAAAAAACTGGAAGGTTGGCAGAGCGGTTGAATGCAACGGTCTTGAAAACCGTCGAACGTTAGTAGCGTTCCCAGGGTTCGAATCCCTGGCCTTCCACCATATAGAACAAACCCCCAAGCTCTTGCGAGCTCGGGGGTTTGTCGTTTCTGGCGCGTGATAAGCGCTGCGGGTAAGCCTGGCCCGTAGTGCTGCGCCTAACCGCCTGCTGGTTTTTTGCCGGTAGGGCGACGCAGCGCTAGGTCTGGCAAATAGCATTTGTTAATGTGACCGGCAATAAACCAGCCCGCCGTTTGTGGTGGCGTACGCAGTGCTGTGAGGTGTCGTTTGATTAGGGTATTGGTGGTCGATGACCACGATCTGGTGCGTACCGGAATCACACGGATGCTGGCCGATATCAGTGGGTTGCAGGTGGTTGGCCAGGCCGATTCGGGCGAAGAAGCGCTGAAAAAGGCCCGCGAACTCAAGCCTGACGTGGTCCTGATGGATGTAAAAATGCCCGGCATCGGTGGCCTTGAGGCCACGCGCAAGCTGCTGCGCAGTCATCAGGACATGAAAGTGCTGGCGGTGACCGCTTGCGAGGACGACCCGTTCCCGACTTGGCTGTTGCAAGCCGGGGCTGCTGGCTACCTGACCAAGGGCGCGGCGCTGGAGGAGATGGTCCAGGCGATTCGCATGGTCTTTGCGGGCCAGCGCTATATCAGCCCGCAGATTGCCCAGCAGTTGGCATTGAAATCCTTCCAGCCGCAGACCAATGGTTCGCCGTTTGATCTGCTCTCCGAGCGCGAAGTGCAGATTGCCTTGATGATTGCTGGCTGCCAGAAGGTGCAGAGCATTTCCGATAAGTTGTGCCTGTCGCCGAAGACCGTGAACACCTACCGCTACCGGATCTTTGAAAAACTCTCGATCACCAGCGATGTCGAGCTGGCATTGCTGGCTGTGCGCCACGGCATGGTAGATGCAACTCACTGAGCCGGTTCCAGCCCTAGACGCCGCGGCGTTTCTAGCGGTTTGCAGCAGTCACCCCGGCGTGTATCGGATGTTCGATGTCGAGGCTCGACTGCTGTATGTGGGCAAGGCGAAGAACCTTAAAAAGCGCCTCTCCAGTTATTTTCGCAAAACCGGTCTGGCACCGAAAACGGCCGCGCTGGTCGCCAAGATCGCTCGGATCGAAACCACCGTCACCGCCAACGAGACCGAAGCGCTGTTGCTGGAGCAGACGCTGATCAAGGCCTCGCGCCCGCCTTACAACATTCTGCTGCGCGACGATAAGTCCTATCCCTACGTACTCCTTAGCGAGGGAGACTTCCCGCGTCTGAGTTTGCATCGCGGCGGCAAAAAGGCCAAAGGCCGTTACTTCGGTCCTTATCCGAGTGCAGGTGCCATTCGTGAAAGCCTCAACCTGTTGCAGAAAACCTTCATGGTCCGTCAGTGCGAAGACAGTTACTTCAATAACCGCACCCGGCCATGTCTGCAGTACCAGATCAAACGTTGCAAAGGCCCCTGTGTCGGCCTGGTAGAGCCTGCCGAATATGCCGAGGATGTGCGCCGTTCAGTGATGTTCCTGGAGGGGCGCAGTAATGCTTTGGCGGACGAGCTGTCCGGCGCCATGGAGGCGGCAGCGCAGGCGCTTGAATTTGAGCGCGCCGCCGAACTGCGCGACCAGATGGCCCTGCTGCGGCGTGTGCAGGACCAGCAGAGCATGGAAGGTGGTACGGGTGACGTTGATGTAGTGGCCGCCATCGTCAATCCGGGGGGCGCTTGCGTACACCTGATCAGCGTGCGCGGCGGGCGCGTGCTGGGGAGCAAGAACTTCTTCCCCCAGGTGGCCATCGAGGAGGAGGGCAGCGAGGTGCTGTCGGCGTTTCTTGCCCAGTACTACCTCGGCAGCCAGGAACGCGATCTGCCGCGTGAGGTGATCGTCAACTGCGTGCACGATGACTTCCCCTTGCTGATCAGTGCCATCAGTGAGTCGCGGCAGATCGAGTTTGGCATTGTCCATCGTGTGCGTGGCACGCGGGCCCGCTGGCAGCAAATGGCTGTGACCAATGCCGAGCAGGCGTTGATCTCTCGCTTGGCCAACCGCCAGCATCTGGCTGCACGTTTTGCGGCCTTGGCCAAGGCATTGCAGCTGGATGCGTTGCCACAACGCCTGGAGTGCTTCGATATCAGCCACTCCAGCGGCGAGGCCACGGTGGCTTCCTGCGTGGTGTTTGGTCCTGAAGGGCCGCTGAAGTCCGATTACCGCCGTTACAACATCGAAGGCGTGACGCCGGGCGATGACTATGCAGCCATGCACCAGGCCCTGACTCGGCGCTTTAGTCGGGCCAAAGAGGGCGAGGGCAAGCTACCGGATATCCTGTTGGTGGATGGCGGCAAAGGGCAGTTGAAGATGGCTCAGGAAGTGATGCAGGAATTGGCCGTGCCGAAGCTGATCCTACTCGGTGTGGCCAAGGGCGTGACGCGCAAGCCAGGCTTGGAAACCCTCTACCTGAATGACGCCGCCCATGAATTTACTCTGCCAGGTGCCTCGCCGGCCCTGCACCTGATCCAACAAGTACGTGATGAGGCTCACCGTTTTGCCATTACCGGTCATCGTGCCCGGCGCGGCAAGGCACGGCGCACCTCCAGTCTGGAAGATGTAGCAGGGGTCGGGCCCAAGCGGCGGCGCGAGTTGCTCAAACACTTTGGTGGGCTGCACGAATTGACGCGTGCCAGCAGTGAGGAAATCGCCAAGGCGCCTGGGATCAGTAAAAAGCTTGCCGAGTTGATTTATGCAACCCTGCACAGCGAGTAGAATCCCCTTTCAATTTGCGGACCCGACGTGTCGATGAACATCCCCAACCTGCTTACCGTACTGCGTGTCCTGCTGATTCCGGTCTTTGTCCTGCTGTTTTATCTGCCGTTCTCCTGGAGCCATCTGGCCGCCAGCGCGGTATTCGCCTTTGCAGCGGCCACCGATTGGCTCGACGGCTACCTGGCTCGCCGGCTGCAGCAAAGCACACCCTTTGGTGCCTTTCTCGATCCAGTGGCGGACAAGCTAATTGTCGCCGTGGCCTTGGTGCTCTTGGTGGACGAGCACGCCAGCCTGTGGCTGACCTTGCCGGCTGCCGTCATCATCAGTCGTGAGATCGTCGTTTCGGCCTTGCGTGAGTGGATGGCGGAGTTGGGCGCGCGCGCGCAGGTTGCGGTGTCCAACGTTGGCAAATGGAAAACCGCCGCACAGATGCTGGCGCTGGTGATCCTCTTGGCGAACTCGCCGCAGTTTTCCTTCTGGATTGGCCTCGGTTATGGCCTGTTGTTTGTTTCTGCTGCATTGACCTTGTGGTCCATGACGCAGTACTTGCGTGCCGCCTGGCCACACCTGAGCGTGACCACGGAAAAGAAATAAAACTTTTTCGAATCAAGGGGTTGACGACTAGTTTTAAATCGATACAATGGCGCCACCAAAACGCGGGAATAGCTCAGTTGGTAGAGCACGACCTTGCCAAGGTCGGGGTCGCGAGTTCGAGTCTCGTTTCCCGCTCCAAATTAAAACAGGCCGCTAATACGGCCTGTTTGCTTTAAGGCGCGATAGCAAAGCGGTTATGCCCTGGATTGCAAATCCAGTTAGCCCGGTTCGACTCCGGGTCGCGCCTCCAACATCTAAACCCCGCAGGCAACAGCCTCCGGGGTTTTTTGTTGTCTGCGCGTTAGGCGTACGTCCCTTATAGCACACGCAATGCATGCAATGCGTGTGTCGTTAGCCGAACCAGATCGCCAGCAAGCTGGCGCCTACAAAGAGCGACCAGTGCATGCAACATGCACTGGGTGCAGAGCCTTTCGTTTGCTACCCGCCTGCCGCCCGTTTCGTTACTCGCGAAAAAACACCTGCACTAGGTGATAACCAAACTGGCTTTTCACCGGGCCATGCACCTCACGCAGCGGTTTTTTGAAGATGATCTGGTCGATGGCTTTGACCATCTGTCCGGGGCGTACTTCGCCCAAGTCGCCGCCGCGCTTGCCAGACGGGCATGTGGAAAACTTGCGCGCCAACACGTCGAATGCTTCGCCTTTGGCAATGCGCGCTTTGAGTTGTGCTGCTTCGGCTTCGGTCTTCACCAGAATATGCCGCGCCATTGCTTTGGCCATGCCTGCTGTCTCCTGAAAAAATGGTCGCCATTGTGCCAGTAATTGCTGGCGATGCACGGTCGTCGATCAAGGGAGCTGGCAAGCTGTACGAGCCCTACGGGCCTGACAATCTCGCCTAAGGTAGTAATCGAACTGTTTGAAGGAAGTCTGTCCATGGACCTTACCGCAATGCTGAAAATCCTCGCCAGTCAGGATGGTTCAGACCTCTACCTGGCGACTGGCGCGCCGCCTTGTGCCAAGTTCAACGGGGTGCTCAAGCCGTTGTCGGCCGAGCCACTGAAACCAGGCATGGTGACCGAGATTGCCCAGTCGATCATGGATGCGGCGCAGCGCGAGGAGTTCGACCGCGAGCTGGAAATGAACTTGGCCATTTCCATCCCCAATGTCGGGCGCTTTCGCATCAATATCTTCAAACAGCGCAACGAAGTGTCGATCGTGGCGCGCAATATCAAGATGGAAATCCCCACCTTCGAGGACCTTAAACTGCCGGAGGTGCTGCTCAAGACCATCATGGAAAAGCGTGGTCTGGTGCTGTTCGTCGGTGGCACCGGCTCGGGCAAGTCCACCTCCCTGGCGGCGCTGATCGATTACCGCAACCGCAACAGCGGCGGCCATATCATCACCATCGAAGACCCGATCGAGTACGTGCACCGGCACAAGAAATCCATCATCAACCAGCGCGAGGTGGGGGTGGATACCCGCAGCTTCCACGCCGCCCTGAAGAACACCTTGCGTCAGGCGCCGGACGTGATTTTGATCGGCGAAATCCGCGACCGTGAAACCATGGAGCATGCCCTGGCCTTCGCCGACACCGGCCACCTGGCGATTTCCACCCTGCACGCCAACAACGCCAATCAGGCCCTCGACCGCATCATCAACTTCTTCCCCGAGGAACGCCGTCCGCAGCTGCTCAATGACCTGGGCAACAACCTCAAGGCCTTTGTTTCTCAGCGCTTGGTGAAAACCGCCGATGGCAAGCGCCGCGCCGCGGTGGAAGTACTGCTGGGCACCCCGACCATTCGTGACCTGATCAAGCGCAATGACCTCTCCGAGATCAAGGAGATCATGGAAAAGTCGAAAAACCTCGGCATGCAGACCTTCGATCAAGCCCTGATCGACTTGGTTAATGAGGGCGCCATCGATGAGGAGGAAGCGGTGAAAAACGCCGACTCGGCGAACAACGTACGGCTCAAACTCAAGCTCTACCGGGAAACCCCGAGTGCTCCTGTGGCCGCTGCGCCCGTGGCTGCGCCTGCCGCCAAAGCGGCGGATGTCGCCGACTGGGGCATGGAGTTGAAGTTCGAGGAGATTGCAGTCG
>NKIE01000143.1 GCA_002256055.1 Pseudomonas sp. PGPPP3
CAGCAGCTCACAGGTTTATCTTGGCGCCAACTACCGCTTCTGACTTTTTCAGCTGCACTGTTAAACGGTACACAGCACGACGACCGGCAGCGACCGGTCGTCGGCAATTGGGAGGGAACGATTACCCATGAAAATCCTATTGGTCGAGGACGAGCAACTGCTGCGCCATCACCTCTGCGTACGCCTGACCGAAAGCGGTTATATCGTCGACGCCGTGGCCGATGCCGAAGAAGCCTCATACAGCGCCGCTGAGTTTCACCACGACCTGGCCATCATCGACCTCGGCCTGCCGGGCATGAGTGGTCTGGACCTGATCCGCAGCCTGCGCGCGCGCGGGCAAAAACTGCCGATTCTGATCCTCACAGCTCGCGGCAGCTGGCAGGACAAAGTTGAAGGTCTGGGTGCCGGCGCTGACGACTACGTGGTCAAACCCTTCCAGTTCGAGGAACTGGAAGCGCGCCTGAATGTGTTGCTGCGCCGCGCCGCCGGCTTCGTCCAGCCGGCCATCAGCAGCGGCCCGCTGCGCCTGGACCTGAACCGCAAGCAAGCCTTCAGCAACGAACAACCGCTGGCGTTGACCGCCTACGAATACCGCCTGCTGGAATACCTGATGCACCATCAGCAACAGGTGATCGCCAAGGAACGGTTGATGGAGCAGCTGTACAGCGATGACGCCGAGCGCGACAACAATGTCATCGAGGTCCTGATCGGCCGCCTGCGGCGCAAGCTTGATGCGGCCTGCAACCTGCAACCGATCGACACCGTGCGTGGCCAGGGCTACGTCTTTACTGCGGCGTGCCAATGATCCGTTCATTCCGCCTGCGTCTCGTGCTCGGTGCCAGCCTGCTGGTGCTATGCAGCCTACTGCTGATGCTGCCGGCCATGAGCGAAGCCTTTGACCGCGCCGTCGAGCAAGTGGTGGCCGCGCGCCTAGCCGCCGATGCCAACACCCTGATCGCGGCGGCCCAAGTGCGCTCCAAACGCTTGCAGATGCCCCAGCGGGTGGCCGACGAGGCCTTCAACTACACCGGCTCACGCTTGCTCGGCTATATCTATGACGCCAAGGGCCAGCAACTCTGGCGCTCGCCGTCCGCCGATGACGAGCGCCCGCTGTACCAGCCAGTGTTCGATGGCCAGGTGCAGAACCTCAGCCGCGCTGCCGACAAAGACGGCCGTGGCTACTTCGTCCATGACCGGGAGATAACCCTTAACGGCCTGCAACTCAGCGTCATCACCATGCAGCCGGTGGACGAATTCGAGCATTTGCAAAGTGGCTTTATCCGCCAACTGGGCTTGTGGCTGGGCGGTATCTTGCTGGCCTTGCTGACGTTGCTGCTGCTCGGCCTGAACTGGTTGCTGAGTCCGCTTGGGCGCCTGCGCCAACAACTGGATGCCGTTGAGAACGGGCAGCGTGAGCAACTCGACGAGGACGTGCCCCAGGAGATCCAGCGCCTGACCCACTCGCTTAATCGCCTGCTCAACCACGAGCGCCTGCAGCGCGAGCGCTACCGCGACACCCTGGGCGACCTGGCGCACAGTTTGAAAACCCCGCTGACGGTCCTGCAGAGCATCGCCGACGAGCTGCGCCGTCAGCCCGCGCAGCTTGAGCCGGTCAGCCAGATGCAAGACCAGATCAGCCGCATGAGCCAGCAGATCGACTACCAGTTGCAGCGGGCCACCCAGCGTCAGGGCGTGTTGCTCGGCCAACGCGCCCTGCTCAAGCCCCTGCTGCAAGCGCTGCTGGCCACCCTCGACAAGGTCTACGCCGACAAGCGCGTGCAGACCGAACTGCACCTGGCCGACAATTGTGCGGTCGAGGCCGAGGACGCCGCGCTGCTCGAACTGTTCGGCAACCTGCTGGAAAACGCCTACCGCCTGTGCCTGCAACGCGTCCAGGTACACGCCGAAATCATCGACAACTGGCTGCACATCCATATCGACGACGACGGCCCCGGCATTCCCCTCGCCCGCCGCGCCCTGGTCCTGCAACGCGGCGTGCGCAGCGACAGTCGCCACGCCGGCCAAGGTATCGGTCTGGCCGTGGTTCAGGACATTCTCGAGGGCTATCAAGGTGAGCTGCGGGTCAGCGACTCCCCCCTCGGTGGTGCGCGCTTCAGCCTGCGCCTGCCCCACGCCAGCCACACCGCCTAAGCCAGCGCCGCACGCGGCCGGCGCGCCCAAGCGTGACTCGGCAGTCAGCCCCTGCGTCAGCTACCCACCAATCAGATTGAGCCCGTGCCTCTTGGCGCTGGCCGGCTGATGAGGCTCGCGACCCAACGGTCGCCCTGCGCAGCGCATCACGCGGCACCAGGAGCCTCATGCAGCCCGCCCCGTCAGGCCACTTCAGGAGTCTTTGCGTGATGTCTCGTTTACCGGTGATTGTTGGTTTTGGTGGCTATAACGCTGCCGGTCGCAGCTCTGCCCACCACGGTTTCCGCCGCACGGTGATCGAATCGATGAGCGCCGCAGACCGCCAGGAAACCCTCGCCAGCCTGGCCATCCTGATGAAGCTGGTGACCTTCAGCGATGGCCAGTACCACGACCACGACGGCCAGCCGCTGGACCTGGCGGCACTGGAAGAACGCTTCGGCGCGCAGATTCTCGCGTCCACCCTGGTGCGCCGGATCGAGAAGAATCACCTGGATGTGGATGCCGCGCCCTGGCAGAAAAACCTCACGGTCACCGGCCCCGCCGGCAAGCCGCTGAGCTTTATCACCCTACGCAAGCAACTGCCGGAACCGCTGCCCAGCGACTGGACGGTGGAAGCACTGAACGACAACGACGTGCAGGTCACCCTCTACGACGGCTGCGACATCAAGGTCGACAGCTTCCGCAACCTGCCGGTGAAATCCGCCGGCCAGCTGCCGACCGGTTTCGAGCCAGGCGAGCTGTACGCCTCGCGCTTTCACCCACGCGGCCTACAGATGACCATCGTGGCGGCCACCGACGCCCTGCGCTCGATCGGCCTGCCCTGGCAGACCATCGTTGACCAGGTGGCCCCCGACGAAATCGCCGTCTACGCCAGCAGCGCCATGAGCCAGTTGGATGAAAATAGCTTCGGCGGCCTGATGCAATCGCGCCTAAAAGGCGGCCGGGTCACGGCCAAACAGCTGGCCCTGGGCCTCAACAGCATGCCGGCGGACTTTATCAACGCCTATGTGCTGGGCAGCGTCGGCAGCACCAGCAGCATCACCGGCGCCTGCGCCAGCTTCCTCTACAACCTGCAGAAAGCCACCGACATGATCAGCGCCGGCAAAGCCCGCGTGGTCATCGTCGGCAACAGCGAAGCACCGATTACCCAGGAATGCCTCGACGGTTACGGCGCCATGGGTGCCCTGGCCACCGAAGACGGCCTGCGCCAGATTGAAGGTCAAGAGCAGGTCGACTTCCGCCGCGCCAGCCGCCCGTTCGGGCAGAACTGCGGCTTCACCCTGGCGGAGTCCAGCCAGTTCCTGGTGCTAATGGACGACGAACTAGCCCTGCAACTGGGCGCCGACATCCACGGTGCGGTGCCGGATGTGTTTATCAACGCCGACGGCTTCAAGAAGTCCATCTCCGCCCCCGGCCCAGGCAACTACCTGTGCATGGCCAAGGCCGTGGCCAGCGCTGTGCAGTTGGTCGGCGAAGACGGCGTGCGCCTGCGCAGCTTCGTGCATGCCCACGGCTCCAGCACCCCGGCCAACCGCGTCACAGAATCGGAGCTGCTGGACCGCGTGGCCGCCAGCTTCGGCATTGCCGACTGGCCGGTAGCGGCGGTCAAATCCTATGTTGGCCACTCCCTGGCCAGCGCCAGCGCCGACCAACTGATCTCCGCCTTGGGTAGCTTCAAGTACCAGCTGATTCCGGGGATCAAGACCATCGACGCCGTCGCCGACGATGTGCACCGCCAGCACCTGCGCATCTCCCAGGTTGACGTGCCACGAACCGAGCAGCCCCTGGACGTGTGCTTTATCAACTCCAAGGGCTTTGGCGGCAACAACGCCAGCGGCGTGGTGCTGGCGCCGCAGGTAGTCGAGCGCATGCTGCGCAAACGCTACGGTGCCGAACGCTTCGCCGCCTATGTTGCACAACGCGAACAGACCCGCGCCGCCGCTAAGGCCTATGACCAACAGGCGCGGCAAGGTCAGCTGGAGATCATCTACAACTTCGGCCATGACCTGATCGACGACCAAGGCATCGCCATCAACGGTGAGCAGATTCAGGTGCCGGGCTTCAACCAGCCGCTGGTCTTCGACAAGGCCTCACGCTTCGCCGACATGCTCGACTGACCCGCGACCAGGACTTACACCCCCCCGCGGAACCACCCGTTGCGCGGGGGCTGGGACGAGTCCGTGTGCAGGCCGAGATGCTGCATTTCAGCTATATCAATCAAACTCTTTCGTATAAAAAATTATAAATAAAATTGCTATGATCCCGGCCCGCCATTTTATCTAAGCCAGGCCCTGGCCCATGGGAACGCAATAATGGAAGTCGGTGTACTGGGTTTTATCGTTGCAGGCTTGGTGGTCGGTTTTATAGTCGGGATGACAGGTGTCGGTGGTGGCTCGCTGATGACGCCAATTCTGTTGTGGTTCGGCATCAACCCGGCGACGGCAGTGGGCACCGACCTGCTGTATGCCGCAATCACCAAATCCGGCGGCATCTTTGTTCATCAGAAGAACAAGAACATCGACTGGTCCATCACCGGCTGGCTGACCCTCGGCAGCGTCCCTGCCGCCGCCCTGACCCTGTGGCTGTTGAGCACCCTGCACACCGACACCCAAGCGATGAACGCCATCATCAAGCAGGCGCTGGGGTTCGTCCTGCTACTCACCGCCATGGCGATCCTGTTCAAGCAGCAACTGCTGGCCTTTGCCCATAAGCATGCCGGCGACCACTACCACCTCAGCGGCCGCAGCCTGAATGCTCTGACCGTAGTTACCGGCGTGATGCTCGGCATCATGGTCACCCTGACCTCGATTGGCGCCGGCGCCCTGGGCACGGTGGCGTTGTTTCTGCTCTATCCGTTCCTGGCCACCAAGCGCCTGGTCGGCACCGAGATTGCCCACGCCGTACCCCTGACCCTAGTAGCCGGCCTCGGCCATGCGGGCATGGGCAACATGGACTGGGCCCTGCTCGGTTACCTGCTGATGGGCTCGCTGCCCGGCATCTACCTCGGCAGCCACCTGTCCGGACGCGTCCCAGACCAGATCCTGCGTCCGTGCCTGGCCACCATGCTGGTGTTTATCGGCTACAAGCTGGCGTTCTGATCGAACTGAGCGGCGCTCAATCCAGAGCGCGCGCCAGTTGCACCAGCTCATCACGCCAGGCGGCCGCTTGCGGCAGGGCAAGGAATGACGGATTAAGGAAGGATTCGCGCGCCTCGTAGGTCAACGCCAACCCCTTGAGATCGAGCACCTCGCCACCCGCACCCTCGAGCACGCCCTGAGCCGCAGCGGTGTCCCACTGCGAAGTGGGCGCCAGGCGCGGGTAGCAATCAGCATTACCCTCGGCCAACAGGCAGAACTTCAGCGAGCTGCCGATATTGGCCATCTCCAGATCGCCAAACTGCTCGCTGAGGCCGGCAAGCAGGCGCTCCTGAGCCGGGCTGGAGTGGCGCTTACTGGCCACCACGGTGAAGGCTTCGCTGGGCGCAATGCGCACGCTGATGGCTTGCGCATCGGCCTCGACTTCGCTGCGCCAGGCGCCCAGGCCGGCGCCACCGAAATAGCAGCGCCCGGTGGTGGGGATGCCGACCACGCCAAACACCACACGACCCTGATCGATTAGGGCGACGTTGACGGTGAATTCCTCGGAGCCTGCGATAAATTCCTTGGTGCCGTCCAACGGGTCCACCAGCCACCAGCGGGTCCATTGCGCGCGCTCGCCAAGCGAAATATCCGCGGCTTCTTCGGAAAGCACCGGGATCTCCGGCGCCAGTGCAGTCAGACCGGCCAGCAGCAGGTGATGAGCGGCCAGGTCAGCGGCGGTCACCGGCGAGTCATCAAGCTTGGCAGTCACTGCCGTATCGCAACGCCAGAACGGCAGGGTAACGACGCCAGCCTGGCGCACCAGATCAATAACGGCGGGCAGATAGGGATGACTCATAGGGTGAATTCTCCTCGCTGGGTCAGCAGGTCGCGGACCAGATACAGGGCGGCCAGGGCACGGCCCTCGCTGAATTGCGGATGCTGCACCAGTGCCGACAGTTCGCCGAGGTCGACCCGGTCAACCCGCAGCGGCTCTGGCTCGTCGCCCGGCAGGCTCTGCGCATACAGATCACGGGCCAGAACCACCTGGATCTTTTGGCTCATATAGCCCGGCGACAGGCTCAACTCGGCCAGCAGTTCGAGCTGATGGGCACCAAAGCCAGCCTCTTCCATCAGCTCGCGGTTGGCCGCCACCAACACATCTTCGCCTGGTTCAATCAGGCCCTTGGGCAGGGATATCTGATAGTCGTCGGTGCCGGCACAGTACTCTTCCACCAGCAGCGCATGGCGCGCATCGGCCATCGCCACGATCATCACCGCACCATAGCCCGTGCCCTTGCTGGCCAGGCGCTCGTAGGTTCGCTCAACGCCATTGGCGAAGCGCAACTGCAGTTGCTCAACGCGAAACAGGCGGCTGCTGGCGACAATTTCGCTGGCGAGGACGGTGGGTTTCTGGCGCATGACGGGGCTCCTTGGCGTGGCGGCGCGTTATCATAGCGCGCTGACGCTACTGCCGCGCTGGCCGTGCGAGCTTTCGCCCCGGCGCCCCAACGAGATCTGCCCATGACTCCGCTGCCCTGGCCCGACATCGACACCGTGCTGCTCGACATGGACGGCACCCTGCTCGACCTGCATTTTGACAACCACTTCTGGCTCGAACACCTGCCTCAGCGCTATGCCGAGCTGCATGGCATCAGCCGCCAGCAAGCCGATGACGAATTGCTGCCGCTGTTCCACCAGCATGCCGGCCAACTCAGTTGGTACTGCACCGACTTCTGGAGCCGTGAGCTGAACCTCTCGGTGCGCGACCTCAAGCGCGAAGTGGCGCACCTGATTGCCCTGCGCCCGGATGCCGACACCTTTCTGGCAGCCATCCGCGCGGCCGGCAAACGGGTGGTGCTGATCACCAATGCCCATCGCGACTCACTGTCGCTGAAGCTCGAACGCATTGAACTGGCACCTTACTTC
>NKIE01000144.1 GCA_002256055.1 Pseudomonas sp. PGPPP3
CGTCGGTGGACTCGACGTTGCAGCACTGCACGCCCACTTCCAGGGCGCGGCGCATGTCATCGCGGCTCTTGCCGCCGCCGGAGAAAACGATCTTTTCTGGTTTGCCACCGGCGGCCAGTACGCGCTCCAGTTCACCGCGGGAAACGATGTCGAAGCCAGCGCCGAGGCGGGCCAGGACATTCAGCACGCCGAGGTTGGAGTTGGCTTTGACGGCAAAGCACACCAGGTGCTCGATGCCCTGCAGGGCATCGGCATAGGCGCGGTATTGGGCCTCGATGTGGGCGCGCGAATAGACGTAAGTCGGCGTGCCGAAGCGCTCGGCAATGGCGGACAGGGCCACGCCCTCCGCGAACAGCTGGCCGTCGCGGCTGGTAAAAGCTTGCATGGAAACCCCCGAAATCAGTAGACGTCTTTTTCGTGCTGCTTGGCGGCTTTTTCATCATCCGGGTGGTACAGCGGGCCTTTCTGGCCGCAGCCGGCGAGTGCTGCCGAGAGCACAACAAGAGCAACGAGGGGAAGCAGCAGGCGCTTCATGGCAAAATCCTTGTCAAAGCAGTAATTGCGCCGGAGTATACCGGCCCCCCGGCGCCTTGCCTATGCGCCACGGCTCCCGTCCGGCGGGGCTTTTGGCGTGTCGCCGGGGTCTGCTACGGTGGTTACCTATGGCCTGGCTACACAGGTCAACCTTGGAGTCTGCATGTCCAGTCCCATGCCGCTTGCCGGTTCTGTTTCGGTGGCCTACCTGCAGGGCTTGCTCGATTACCTCGGGCGTCAGGGCCTCGACCCTGCTGCCTTGCTGGCGCTGGTGCAGTTGGAACCGGCAATTCTGGCCCAGCGCGAGCAGCGCATTGCCGCCAGTACCTACCTGCAATTGCTGGGTCACGGCCTGCGTTTGAGCGGCGATCAAAACCTCGGCCTGCACCTGGGCGAAGCGGTGCGGCCCGGTTATTACGGCGTGCTCGGTTACCTGATCATGAGTTGTGCGACCCTCGGCGATGCTCTGCACCGGCAGGCTCGCTATGCCGTGCTGGTGGGGAACCTGGGCCAGGTCGAGTTACTCGATGAGCCGCCACGTGCGGGTCTAGAGGCTCAGGTTGCGCACCGCTGGCAGCCGCTGTTGCCGCAACTGCAGCGGCATTGCAGCGAAGAAACCCTGGCTGCCTGGGTGTCCTTCGGGCGCTGGGTCAGCGGGCTCGACAGCGAGCCCAGTGAAGTGCGCTTTCAACACCCTGCGCCGGCCGATATCAGCGAGCACCAGCGCATCTTTCGCTGCCCGGTGCTGTTCGACCAGGCCGACAATGCCCTGGTTTATCCCAAACGCTTGCTCGGCACACCGCTGGGTCAGGCCGATGCCGAGATGCGGCGGATGCTGGATGCCTATGCCGAACAGCAGCTGGCAGTGATCCGTCAGGGCGATAGCGTGCTGGAGCGGGCGCGCACTTTGCTGGCCTCGCAACTGGGCTGCGAGGGGGGTGATCTGGAGCGCCTGGCCGCGGGGTTGGCCCTCAGTCCGCGGACTCTGCAGCGGCGTCTGCGCGAGGCCGGTTTGAGCTTCAGTCAACTGGTGGACGAGACACGCCAGCAGTTGGTGCTGCATTATCTGCGCGATCCGGCGCTGGAGCTGGCTGATATTGCCTTTCTGGTCGGCTTCAGCGAGGCCGGTTCGCTGGCCCGCGCTTTCCGGCGCTGGACCGGGCAGAGCCCGGGCGATTTCCGTCGCGGCCTGCTGGCCAAGGCGATTCACTGAAAGATCATTTGTCCGAGGACGTTGTAATGAGTTTGACCGAAGCCCGCTTTCACGATCTGGTCGATGCCGCGCAACTGGCGGTGGAGGACGTATTCGATGACAGTGATCTGGACCTCGATCTGGAAAACTCCGCTGGCGTGCTGACCGTGCGTTTCGAGAATGGCAGCCAGGTGATCCTCAGTCGCCAGGAACCCTTGCGCCAGCTGTGGCTGGCCGCCCGCTCCGGCGGTTTTCACTTCGACTACGACGAGGCCAGCGAGCGCTGGATCTGCGACACCAGCGCCGAATTGCTGGGCGAGATGCTGGCGCGCATCACCCTTGAGCAAGCGGGTCTCGACCTTGAGTTCGAAGAACTCTGACAGCTCGCCGCCGAGCGGCCCGGTGGCCTCACCGTGCCGCCGGCGCTGTTGTCTGGACGAACAGGAAATATGCCTGGGCTGCGGCCGCCTGCTGGCCGAAATTCTCGAGTGGGGCGGTGCCAGCGATGAGCGCCGCCGCACCATCTGCCAGCTCGCCGAGGGCCGCGTGCGCCCGTCCTGGGGCGGCACTTACTAGCCTTGTTTATTTGTTCTGCTGTGATACGGTCGGACCAGGCCTTGCGTGTGTGAGGCCACCCAGAACCCCGTCTTCGCTGGTTGTGTAAACCTGACGCGCGCGGTTATGCGGTGTTCAGTCGTGGTGTGATGAGGCGTGCCGATGTGTGTCGGCAAACGTTTCAATCGCCGCGATTGGCCTGCACAACGGCTGCTCTTGAGGTCAATGCACGGCCCGTCCGGTCGGGGTTTTTGCTTTTTATCCCGAACCCAAGGAGCTAGGCCGCCATCATGAGCGCACCCTCAATCACCATCACCCGTCTGGACCTGCAGCGCCTGGAGCGCGTGCTCGCCAGCCTGCAAGACGTAACGCCCGGCGTCGAAGCTCTGGAGCAGGAGCTGGCGCGCGCCAACGTGGTTGGCCACGACGAGGTGCCGGCGGGCGTGGTGACCATGAATTCGCGGGTGTTCTGCCGCGATGAGGGCAGCGGCAAGGAGTATCACCTGACCTTGGTTTACCCGCAGGATGCTGGCCCGGCCGGGACGGTATCGATCCTCGCGCCGGTCGGCAGTGCCTTGCTGGGGCTGACAGTGGGCCAGCATATCGATTGGCCAACGCCCGCCGGTAAGCTGATCCAGCTGACCTTGCTGGCGGTCGAATATCAGCCCGAAGCGGCCGGTCAGTACAGCCTGTAATCGCGCGCCGTTTCAGGCCTGCTGCAAGGCTGCGTTCAGCGCCGCTTCCAGTTCGGCCTTGTAGCGCAGGTAGTGCACGGTCTGGCTACGGCCATCGCCGAGCACCCGCGATAGGTCGAGGTCGGTGATGTAGCAGGGGTAGCGCTCGGCATCCTGGCGTTGGCTGAGGATGTGGCGGGCGACGGCGGCAAACAGGTCCTCGCCGTATTCCAGTTCGGAAAACTCACGGTGATTGCAGTACAGGGTGACATGCACATTACCCGCATCCGCCGGTTCGACAATCACCTGCACCTGATAGAACGGCCGGCTGCCGGGCAGCTGTGGTTCGGGGCGTCGTTCGATGGCCTGGGCGCGCAGCGGTGCCGCCGGCAGCACCTGGTAATAGAGCACCTCCGGGGTGCTCGCCAGGCTCTGGCTGTCCAGCGCCAACAGGGCATTGCGGCGGTAGAACAACGATTGCAGGAAGCGTTGCAGCGGGGTCAGCAGGTTCTGTTCGTCGTGGAACGGCAGGCGCTGGCGCCACAGCGCATTGTGTTCATCCAGCACGCTCAGTTCCGCCTGATCGCCGTGCAGGCGGTAAAACACTTGAATGCAATCGGGCCGTCCCAGCGGCAGGATTAGCGCCAGGTCGTTGCCTTCTAAGGCGTGTTTGTCCAGGTGCAGGGCGCTGTAGTGCGGCTGCTCCTCGCTGAGGTGCTCGAGCAGGCTGGCGAGGTCCGTCAGCACCGCATGACTGACCCGGCCCGGTTGCAGGTCGAGCACGTGGTAGCGCTGCTGGATCTGCAACAGGTAACGGCTGGGCTGGGCGGCGTCGAGATGCTCAAGGACGTCGCGAAACAAGCCTTCGACCCGCTCGGCAATCGCCACCGCGCGGTTCTTGCAGAAACAGCGCACCTGCAGCTCCGGCCGCGGACCCTTGGCCGGCAGGCTGTTGAGCAGGTCGCGCAGGCAATCGAGCATGGCGTTGGCGCCGTCGTAGCGGCTGACCAGCAGTTCGTTCCAGCTGTTGAGGGTGATCTGGTCCAGGCTCAGCACCAGGTTTTCCCGCGTGCCGGCGTAGCCGAGGGCGTCGGTGCGGCTGCTGGCCATGTGCACATTGAGCTGGCTGTGCTGCTTCAGGGGGTCGAGGCCGACATTCACCATGAGCAAGATGCGGGTCGGTGCGCTGGCCTGCAGCAGGGCGTTTTCGCTGACTTCCGCCAGGGGCAGCGGCAGACTCTGACGCAGGCTGTCGAGCAGCTTGCTCAGCTCGAAATCACTGAGGTCGCTACTGCCGGCGTGCAGCGACAGGCCGGTAGCCTGGTCGATGATGGTGTTGCGATGGCACCAGGCGAGCAGTTCGCTGAGTTGTCGCGTGCGTTTCAGCGGGGCGAAGTCGGGCCATTCCTGGCCATTCAGATTGCCACTGTAAAGCGCCCATTGGGTTTCGTTGCTGTGCTCGCCCACGGGGCAATGGACCAGGGTCAGGCTGTCTTCGGCGAGGTCTGGGGCGATGCCCGGGTTGATGTATTCAATCTTGCCGGCCTTGCGCTCGAAGGCCGCGTACAGACGGCGGCCGAGCACGCCCAGGTCGCGGCTGTTGAGCATGCTGCCGGCCTGCACGCTGCGGGCGAACTCGGACAGAAAGCGGTAGCTGTAGGTCAGCTCGTTGACCAGGGCGCGGCGCTCGATGCTGGCCTGGCGCACCTTCCACTGGCTGCGGCTGTCGAGCAGCGCCAGTTCACGCGGGCCCCAGCCCCAGCTTTCGGTCAGGCGTTCGAGCAGCAGGCGCTGCCAGCTTTTGCTGCGCCCACGGGCTTCCTCAAGGCGACGGTAGACGACCACGTATGGGTCCAGCTCGTCGAGGTCGAGCTGGTTGCTAAACACGGCCTGCTTGAAGCGCAGGCTCAGGCACTCGACCTGCGGGTGCTGGCTGGCATACACCTCGGTGAGCAGCAGTTTGAGCACCGATTTGTAGGGCGACTCGATGCCCTTGAACAGCTGCCACATGCCGGCGCCGAGAAACTCGCCTGGGGGAATCCGCGCCAGGTGGCCGAGGTCGAGCACATCGCTCTCGCGGATAAAGCGTTTGCTTAACAGGGTGTGGGTGTACTCGGCGTAGCGCACCTCTTCATACACCGGCACCAGCCACCACAACGGCGTGCGCCCGCCGAGCCAGATGGCAGTGCGGTAAAACTCGTCCAACAGCAGGTAATGCTGGGTGGTGCCGCAGTCGTCGGAGGTCAGCTGGGCTTCGCGATCACCGACGGTAAAGCGCGCAGGGTCGACCAGAAAGCAGTGCACCTCGGCGCCTTGGGTGGCCGCCCAGCTTTCCAGCAGGCTGCATTTGCGCTGCAGCTCGTGCAGGGCGCCGGCCGACAGGTTTGGGGCATGGCAGACCCACAGGTCCATGTCGCTCTGCTCGGCCTGGGCCACGGTGCCCAGGCTGCCCATCAGGAACAGGCCGTGAATCGGCAGCGCGGCATTGCCACGGTAGGGCTTGTAGGTGAACGAGCGGGTCAGGCGCTGGGCTTCGCCGAGCAGCGTGTCGTCTGGCTCGAAGCCCGACAGTCCGGCTGGCGTGCGGCTGCTGACATAGCCCGGCAACAGCGGATGGTTGACGTGAAACAGCAGCGGCAACAGCTTGAGCACCAACTGCTGGCGCGTCGACAGGGCCTGCAGGGTACGCGCCAAACGCCCGCTGTTGACCTTGAGAAAACGCCCACGCAATTGCGTCAGCACCTTGCGGTCGATGCCGTCGTCGATGTCTGGGCGGATTTCTTGGGTGCGGGTCATGCCCGAAGCCTAAGCATTTTCGCCGCCTACTGCCAGAGCGGCGCGTGGCTAGTTGAGCACCACTAGCAGCAGGCCGACCACCACGATGGTGACACCCAGCACCTTGGGTGGGTTCAGGCGTTCGCCGAGTAGGCAGATGCCCAGGGCCACGGTGATCGGAATGCTGATCTGCCGGAACGCGACCACATAACTGACATCGCGGGCAGTGGCCATGGCCCAGACTACCAAGGCGTAGGTGAGCAGCATCATCACCCCGGTAAACAGGCTGCTGCCCAGCGGCGGCGGGGCGTGTCGCCATTGCCGGCGCAACCCCGGCAAGAGCATCGCCAGGCCCAGCCACAGCGCCGCACTGCCGGCCTGCAGCACCACATACAGGAGTGCCACCCAGGCGTCGTGTAGTTGCAGGCCGGGCAAATCACGCATGGCCCGGGTGGCCAGGTCGTCGATCAGCGAATAGCCCGCAGTGGCGGTGGCCGCCAGCAGGGCAAAGCAGGTGGCGGCATTCAGGTAATGGCTCAGGCGCAGATCGGCGAAGCGCTGCATCGGCAGGAAGAAACAGCCGCCGACGATCAGCACGATGCCGAGCACGGCGCCGCCGGTGATGCGCTCGGCGCTGCCCAGCAACAGGCTGCCGAGCAGCAGCAAAATTAACGGTGACGAGCGAATCAGTGGGTACAGCGCCGACAACTCGCCGCGCCGGTAGGCCTCGGCCAGCCCCCAAATATAGAGGGCCTGGAATAATCCTGAGAGCAGCAGCCAGGCCCAGATCGGCGGCGTCAGGGCCAGCAGCAGCGGCCAGGTAAATGGCAGTATCAGCGGCAGGCCGAGCACAAAGCCCCAGAGGCTCGCCAGCCAGAAATAGCCGATGCTCGGCCCGGCCTTCTTGCCCGCCAGATTCCAGCCGGCATGGGTGATTGCCGAGAGCAGCACCAACAATAGGGTAAAGCCACTCATGCGCCGCGCCAGGCGCGTTGCTGTCTGTGCAATATGGCGCCGAGCAGGCCGTGGATTAATTTGGCCAGGGCGCAGGTGGCCATGATGCACACCGCCATGGCGGCCGCGGCCGCGGTTTGCCCCGCGTCATCCAGGTTCAGCACGCTGATCGCCGCCAGGTTGGTGTGCGGCCCATAGAGAAACACCACCGCTGACACCGTGGTCATGGCGTTGACGAAGAAATACAGGGCCACATCCAGCAGAGCCGGCAGGCTCAACGGTAGGCTGACCCGGCAAAGAATCTGCAGGCGCGAGGCGCGCAGCGATTCGCCCACCGACTCGAATTCGCTGTCCAGCTGCTTGAACGCCGTGACCAGATTGAGGTGCGGCACCGAGTAGAAGTGCGTCAGGGTGCACAACACCAGAATCGTCATGCCGCCA
>NKIE01000145.1 GCA_002256055.1 Pseudomonas sp. PGPPP3
TGCCAGCAGGCGCTGGGCTTCGGCCTCGGCGCGGGCCTGGTGCTGCTGATGAAAGGCCGCGCGACTGGACGTGGTGTCGGGCTGTTCGGCGGGGGCGGAGGGTTTACACATAGCGGTTCTCTTCACGGGATAAGGTATGCGGTCGCCGAGCTAAAGCAGCGCCAGCACACCCTGAGCCACCACACGGGTAGTTTCAGTACCGAAATCACAATGGCCTTCATGAGCCAGAAAGGTCTGCACGGCGTCTTCGATGCGCGTCGCCAGCACATCTTCGTGCCACTGATAGCGCAACAACAAGGCAGCACTAAGGATCGCCGCCAGCGGGTTGGCGCGGCCGCTGCCGACAATGTCCGGAGCGCTGCCATGCACCGGCTCGGCCAGGGCCAGGCCCGAGCCCCAGTTCAGCGACGGCGCCAGGCCGAGGCCGCCACTCCAGTGGCAGGCGAGGTCGGAGAGGATATCGCCAAACAGGTTGCTGGTGACGATCAGGTCGAAGGTCTCCGGACTCTGCACCAGTTGCAGGGCGGCAACGTCCACCAGCCGCTCATCGAGCTGGCCGCCAAAACCTTCAGCCTCCAGCACCTCACGGCAGCTGTCGCGAAACAGCCCGCACGTCAGGGGTAAAACATTGGCTTTGTGCACCAGGGTAATCCGCCGCGCGCCACGGGTCTGGGCCACCTCCACAGCGCAGTGAGCCAAACGCTGGCTAGCAGCGCGACTGATGACCCGCTCGGCAATCGCCACCCCGGGGCTTTCCCAGTGTTCGCGACCGCTGTACAGGCCTTCGCTGTTCTCACGCAGAATCAGCAAATCCACCCCAGTCTTAGGGGATACGGCCGGCCAGCTGCGCACCGGGCGCAGGTTGACGTTGAGGCCCAAGCGCTGACGCAAGGTGAGGATGGCACTGCGATAGCCCTCGACCCGTCGACTGGGTGACGACACCGCGCCAAACAAGCCGGCACCGCAGTCACTCATGCTCGCCAAGGTGGCGTCCGGCACAGCCGTGCCGTGGCGGACGAAACAATCCCAGCCGGCCTCGGCTTCCTGCACGCGCAAATCCGGCAGCAGTTTCTCCAGCACCGCCACGGCAGCCGGCAACACCTCAGGACCGATGCCATCACCGGCGATAACACAGAGTTGATGACTCATGATTGAGGCTCCTGCACACGGCCAGCCAGCAGCAAGCCACTAAGAATCAACGCGCCGCCGACCCAGTGATAGGCCTGCAACACCTCACCCAGCAGCCACCAACCGAGCAAGGCGGTGAACACCGGCATCAGGTAGTTGCTCATGGCCGCCCGCGAGGCGCCCAGTTCGCGCACGCCGAGGTTCCAGAGGTGATAGGCCAGCACCGAGGCACAGAGCGCGGTATAGAGGATCGCCAGCAAATTGTCCGGGCTGGCAGCAAAGCGCGCACCGCGCCACAGGTCATAGGCATACAACGGCGTCAGCATCAGGGTGCCCAGCAGCACCAGCGCGCCCAGCAACGTCAGCGGCGGCAGCTGAAAGTACGCCTGCCAGCGCCGCAACAACAGCGAGTACAGCGCCCAGGCGAGGGTTGCCAGCAGCATCAGCAGATCACCTTGGGCGAATGACAGACCACCAAGCACCGCCCAGTCGCCCCGCCCAATCAACCAGAGCAGCCCGGCCATGGCCAACAACAGGCCGAGCCAGGCGCGGCGGCTGGGCCATTGGCCGAGTAACAGGCCAGCGCCGATAAAAGTCGCCAGCGGCAGGCAGGTGCTGACCAGGCTGATATTGATTGCAGCGGTGGTTTGCGCAGCGCTGTACAGCAGGCAGTTGTACAGGCTGATGGCCAACAGCGCGGCCAGCCACAAGCGCCAGCCGGCACGCCGCAGGGTCTCACGCTCGCGCCACAACGACGGCCCGACCAGCGGCAGGAGAATCAGCAAGGCCACGCTCCAGCGCCAGAACGCCAGACTAAAAGGCGGAATTTGCGCCACAAAGGCCCGCGCCACCAGCGAGTTGCCCGCCCAGAACAGGCTGGCCAGCGCCAGTCCCGCCCACGCCAGCAGGGCGGCACGCGACATCAGGACAGCCCGAGCGGACGCAGGCGGTAATGGGCCGGCAATTGCTCCAGGCCGCTGACGGTAACGTTGAGATTCTTCCAGCGACCGTCTTTGATGCCATAGATGCAACCATGCACCGACAGTGACTGCCCACGGTGCCAGGCGTTCTGCACGATGGTGGTATGGCTTACGTTGGCCACTTGATGAATAACGTTCAACTCGCACAGACGGTCGACCCGCTCCTCATCGGTGGGGAACTGGCTGATGTGCTCGCGCTGCTCGTAATAGAGGTCACGGATGGTGCGCAGCCAGCCGTCGATCAGGCCGAATTGGGTGTCCTGCATGGCCGCGCGCACACCGCCGCAGCCGTAGTGGCCGGTGACCAGGATGTGTTTGACCTTGAGCACATCGACCGCGTACTGAATCACCGACAGGCAGTTGAGGTCGGTGTGCAGCACCACGTTGGCGACGTTGCGGTGGACGAACAAATCGCCGGGCAACAGGCCGACAATCTCGTTGGCCGGCACCCGCGCATCCGAGCAACCGATCCACAGATACTCGGGCACTTGCTGCTGGGCCAGTTTCTCGAAGAACGCCGGATCCTCATCCTTGATCGACTCAGCCCAACGGGCGTTGTTCTCGAACAGGTGTTCCAGATCTTTCATGCCACATGCTCCCTAAAATCGAAGCGCACCCTAAGGCCCGCGCGTGTGCTTTGACAAGCCTGATCGGGCCGGCGTCACAGCCGGCTAAAGAGTCAGCAACAGGCCTTTGCGTGTGCCAAACTGGCCGCCACGTGGGCACATAGCTGCGCGCTGGCCGCCAGCAGACAACTGTAATGCGATAAGCCCGGCAGCGTGTGTAACTCGCTCACCGCCAGCGCCGCCAACAGGTTGCGCGGCATGCCGAGCGGTGCCCAGTTATCCCGTTCGCCGTGCCAGAGCTGCACAGGCACACGCACCTCAGCCAGGCTCGCGGCCCAGGGCTGCACGTAAGCCTGAACATCGCGCACATAGGCCGCCGCACCGCGGGCAAAGCCCTGCCGCTGGATACGCAGCAACTGCGCCTTATGCGCCGTCTCACCCAGCAACGAGGCATCCGCGCCCTGAGCGCCTTGAAACAGCATGCCCAGCAACGCGGCAGGAAAATGCCGACCAAGCCACCCCTGATACGCCGCCAACCCGGCAAACAGACGCGGGTATTGGCGCGCCAGGGCAAAGGTGTAACGACCCGCGCCCATGCCATCCAGACTGCCTGGCAACTCAAGTGGCGCCGCGGCGGACACCAACCAAACGCCAGCAGCGGGGGCTGGCAAGCATGCGGCAATGCGCAGAGCCAGACTGGCGCCAATGGAAAAGCCAATCAGGTGCAGCGGCCGCTCACCCACCAACTGCACAACCTCGGCAGTCAGTTGGCGCAGATAGGCTTCGCTGCTGTCCCCCGTCACCTGCTCACGGGCCAGGGCCAGAATGCACAGACCATTGGCCTTGGCCGCCGCATCGAGAAACGCGGCCTCGCAGGCGGCACCAGGCGTGCCATGCAGATACACCACCGGCTGCCCATCGGGGTCACCGAACACTTCATGGGCCACGGCAAAACCTCGGTATTGGATCAGCCTTAATCCAGCAGGGTACAGGCCATCACCAGGGCGTCTTCACGGCCACCGACAGCAGGGTAGTAATCGCGGCGACGGCCGACTTCATTGAAGCCGTAGCGCTCGTACAGGCGGTAAGCCGACTGGTTGCTGGCGCGCACTTCGAGGAAGCACTCGCCGGCTTTCAGTTCCAGGGCGCGTTGCATCAACCGCTCCAGCAGCAACAAGCCGAGGCCACGGCCCTGACTCTCGACCTTGACGGTGATATTGAGCAGGTGCGCTTCGTCGATGATCACATTGATCACCCCGTGGCCGACCTGTTGCTCGCCTTCGAACATCACCCAGCAGTCGTAGGAATTCAGGCTGTCCTGAAAGATCCCGCGGGTCCAGGGATGGCTGAAGGCGGCATATTCGATTTTCAGTACGGCATCGAGATCGCCGGCGGTCATCCGCCGGAAGGTTACGGCATCGCCCATTCTGTGCTTTTCCAGCGCGGCATCAGGCGGCGCATGGCCTGCCACAGCTCGGCCTTGCGGTGAGGTTCATCCATCAGCAGTTCCAGCCCGGGCATGGCCCAGGCCGAACCCAGCCCGTCAATTTGCAGCTCACGGTTATAGGCCTCGGCATCGCCTTCGCCGGCAAAACGAATGGCCGACTCGCCCAACAGCCACAGGCAGACACAACCGCCCTGCTCTTCCAGGCGCGCGGCGACAAAGCTCTGCACGTATTCCAGCGCCGCCTGCGGCCCTTGCTCCAGGCTGCCACGGGACAACAGCGGCCAGCGTACCGGCTCGCCGATCAACTGCGGGCTGTCCGGCAGGCCTGCGGCGCGCAGCAGATCACGCAGCAGTAAATAGGCTGGATCGCGGCGACTGAAGGCTTCACCATTGGGTAACTCGACCAACAGCGCACAACTGCCGGCGCGCAGCAGTTGCAGGCTGAAACGCGGCGGTGGCAGCGCTTTGACCTTGGCAGCTGGCGCCTCGGCTTCGTTCGCTGCGTCGGCAACCGCCGTCTGGCGGGCCTGGGCCGCTGGACGCGGCACCTCAACGCGCGGCCGCGGCGCACTCGGTGGCGCAATAACCGGGGCAACCGAGCCCAGCGGTGGCGGCTCATCACCAACCGGCGGCGACTCAAGCAGCACCTCAGCCGCAGCAGGCTCCTCGGCCTCAGGCTGCCACAGCGGCCGCGCCGGTGCAGCAAACGGCAGGGTCACCCGTGGCAGCCAGTTGGCTACCTGCATGGCGCTGAGGTACAGGCGCCGGCGAGCTTCGTCGATCAAATGTCAGCCACTTGCGGATGGGCTTTGGCGGCGCTGGCCTGCATCAGGTTAAGGGCATTGATATAGGCCTTGGCCGACGCCACCAGAATGTCGGTGTCGGCACCATTGCCATTGACGATGCGCCCGGCTTTTTCCAAACGCACGGTGACCTCACCCTGGGAATCGGTGCCCTGGGTGATGGCGTTGACCGAATACAGCTGCAGGCTGGCGGAGGAGCTGGCGATCGATTCAATGGCCTTGAAGGTCGCATCCACGGGGCCGGAGCCCTGGGACTCGGCGTGCTGCTCACGGCCATCGACACTGAGGACGATCTTGGCTTCCGGCACCTCGCCGGTTTTCGACGCTACTTCCAAGCACACCAGCTTAAAGTGCTCGGGGGTTTCATCGCTCAAGGTGTCGGACACCAGGGCCTGCAGGTCTTCGTCGAAGATCTCGTGCTTCTTGTCAGCCAGCGCCTTGAAGCGGGCAAAGGCAGCGTTCAGTTCGCTCTCACCGGCCAGGGCGATGCCCAACTCGTCGAGGCGCGCACGGAAGGCGGCACGCCCGGAGTGTTTGCCCATGACCATCTTGTTAGCGTTCCAGCCCACCGATTCGGCGGACATGATTTCGTAGGTTTCGCGGTGCTTGAGGACGCCGTCCTGGTGGATGCCCGACTCGTGGGCGAAGGCGTTGGCACCGACGATGGCCTTATTCGGCTGCACCGGAAAACCGGTGATGCCCGACACCAGGCGCGAGGCGCTGAGGATGTGCGGGGTGTCGATGCGAGTGTGCACGCCGAGCAGGTCTTCACGGGTTTTGATCGCCATGACGATTTCTTCTAGCGCGGCGTTGCCAGCACGCTCGCCAAGACCGTTGATGGTGCACTCAACCTGACGGGCACCAGCGACCACGGCGGCCAGGGAGTTGGCCACGGCCAAGCCCAGGTCGTTGTGGCAATGCACGGAGAACACCGCTTTATCGGCATTCGGCACACGATTGAGGAGCTGGGCAATCATCTCCGCGTACTGGTGCGGGATGGCGTAGCCCACAGTGTCGGGGATGTTGATGGTGCGCGCGCCAGCGTCGATGGCGGCCTCAATGATGCGACAGAGGAAGTCGATTTCCGAACGGCCGGCATCCTCGCAGGAGAACTCCACGTCGCCGCACAGGTTGCGCGCGTGCTTGACCGCGTGCACAGCCTGCGCCACCACCTGGTCCGGCTGCATACGCAGCTTGTACTGCATGTGGATCGGGCTGGTGGCGATAAAGGTATGGATACGTCCGGAGTTGGCGCCCTTGAGGGCTTCGGCGGCACGCTCGATATCCGCATCCAGGGCCCGCGACAGGCTGCACACTGTGCTGTCTTTGATGTTGTCGGCAATCGCCTTGACCGCCGCAAAGTCGCCAGGGCTGGCGATGGCAAAGCCCGCCTCGATCACGTCGACACGCATACGCTCCAGGGCCTTGGCGATGCGCAGTTTTTCTTCGCCGGTCATGGACGCACCGGGACTCTGCTCGCCATCGCGCAAAGTGGTATCGAAAATAATGACGCGGTCGTTGCTGCTCATGCTGGGTTCCTCACGGATGCGCAGAAGCACAGGCCCGGCATTGGAGCCTGTGTCGATAAAGATTGATTGTCGCGTGAAATGCCGCGGGCGGGAAGCGCGGCGCGCCGTCGCGGCTAAAGCTGCGCCCCCACCCCAGAAAGCAAAACGCCCACCAAAATGGCGGGCGTTAGGCTGATCGAGCGAGCTAGGCGCAGCCGATCAGAGCGCCTGATCCCAGGGACGGTCGCCGTGGGCGTCCTTAATCCGGGTCGGCAAGCCCATGACGTCGAGCAACTTGAGGAACGGCTCGGCCGGCAGCTCTTCGACGTTGACCATGCGCTGGGCATCCCACTCGCCGCGAGCGACCAGCAAGGCAGCAGCTACCGGCGGTACACCGGCGGTGTAGGAAATACCCTGGCTATCGGTCTCGGCATAGGCTTCGGCGTGGTCGGCGACGTTGTAGATAAACAACTCAGCCGGCTTGCCATCCTTGCTGCCTTTGACCAGATCGCCGATGCAGGTCTTGCCGCTGTAACCCGGCGCCAACGAGGACGGATCGGGTAGCACAGCCTTGACCACTTTCAACGGCACCACTTGCAGCCCTTCGGCGGTGGTGACCGGCTGCTCGGAGAGCAAACCAAGGCTCTTCAGCACGGTGAAGACGT
>NKIE01000146.1 GCA_002256055.1 Pseudomonas sp. PGPPP3
CCTCGCGCGCAGCTTCGAAGTTTCACGCACACTGATTCGCGCCAGCCTCAACCTACTGGTCGAGCTAGGCCTGGCCGAGCACAAGGCCGGACACGGCTACAGCCTGCTGACCGACCCGACCGACCAAGCACTCAACCCCGCCCTCCCCCAGACTGAAGAAGAAGAACTAGCCACCTCAGTCCTGCGCGACCGCATGGCCGGGCGCCTAGGCAACAGCATCAGCGCCAGCGAGATCATGCGCCGCTACGCTATCGGCCGACCGGCGGCGCAAAAGGTGCTTAGCCAGCTCAGCGAGGACCAGGTACTGGAGCGAGGCCCCGGCCAATCCTGGCGCTTCCGCCCACTGCTGGACAACCTCACCGCACTTGAAGAGAGCCTGCACTTCCGCATGATGATGGAGCCAGAAGCCCTGCTCGCAGAGGGCTTCAACATCGACCGACAGCGCCTCTCGCTGCTGCGCGACAGCACCGAGGAACTGCTGATCAAGCCCATCGAGCGCTTCGATCTAGAGCAGTTCCGCGAGCTCGATATCGGCTTTCACGAGATGATTGCCACCTGCAGCGGCAACCGTTTCATCTGCGACGCACTGCTGCAGCACCAGCGCCTGCGCCGCCTCCCCAACCTATTACCATCGATCAACGCACACCGCCTGCAGGAATCGCTGCGCGAACACCTGCGCATCCTCGACCATATCGAGCGCGGCCAGCTGCAAATCGCCGCCGACCTGCTGCGCCTGCACCTGCGCCTGTCTGCAGCGATGCGCCCGCAGACCGCCAACCGCGGCGTCCCGCAGGGCTTCTACCAGCGCAGATAAGCCCTGTAACCTGCTCGCCAGATAAGTCAGCGACGGGGATGGCGTGCTCGCCGCCGACCCGGCACACCTATTCATCGCGCAGAGCGGCATAAAATAAAAATGTTTTTTTATCAGAAAAAATACATTATTTAATTCAAGCGGGCCGGCGCCAGTAGCGCCCCTGCCACGGAAGAAAATCGATTATGCCTAGAGAAAAACTCATCGCCCTGTTCCCCGAGGCCAGCTTCGGCGCCGCGCTGAACTGCATCGGTATCGCCCAAGCACTGCGCGAGCAAGGTGCCCGACCAGTTTTCATCTGCCACGAACACTTCCAGGGGCTGTTCGCCGAGTACGGCTTTGCCGAATACCCCCTACTGCTGGACAGCCCGCTGTCGGCTGAAGAGCACCAGCACTACTGGGAGCGCTTCATCGAGCGCAACATCCCCTACTTCGACCAAACCCCACTGGAGCAGATCGACAGCTACGTCGCCCCGGCCTGGGACGCAATCATCGACACCGCCATCGAGGCAGAAAAGCCCCTGCAGCAACTGCTCGCCCGGCTCAAGCCGGACGTCATCGTGCTGGACAACGTGGTGATGTTCCCGGCCATCGCCAAAGCCGGCTGCCCCTGGGTGCGGGTCATCTCCTGTGCCGAGACTGAACTCCCCGACGCAGCGGTGCCGCCCTACCTGTCCGGCGCCAGCGCCAGTGACGCGCAAGCCTGCAGCACTTACTGGCAGCGCTATGTAACGGCCGTCGAGCCAGCTCACTCGCGCTTCGCCCGCTTCCTCGAAAGCCACGGCCATCAACCCTGCGCGCCTGGTGTGTTTCTCGAAGAGTCGCCCTGGCTCAACCTACTGCTGTCACCGACCCCGGTGCGCTACGTGCGCCAGCAGCCGCTTGATCCGCAGCGCTTCGTCTATCTGGACGGCTGCGTGCGGCGTGAGGCGCCCTACGTGGTACCGCCATTCCCGCAACACAACAACGCGCCACTGATCTACCTCAGCTTCGGCAGCCTGGGCGCCTCCGACGTCGGCATGATGAAACGCCTGATCGCCATCGCCGCGACCCTACCCTACCGCTTCCTGGTCAATGTCGGCGCCTACCGTGAGCAGTACGAAGCCGTGCCGGACAACGTCTATCTGGATAGCTGGTATCCACAGCCAGCTGTGCTGCGCGAGTGCCAACTGTTTATCCACCACGGAGGCAACAACAGCTTCTGCGAGGCCCTGTACTTCGGCCTGCCGTCGCTGATCATCCCCTACTGCTGGGACGGCCACGACAATGCCCGCCGCGCCGAGGAAATCGGTGTCGGCCGCTACCTGCCACGCTTCACCGACCCGCTGAGCGCCTTGCCGGGCGCCATCGCAGAACTGCTCGCAGACCCGGCCATGCAGCTACGCCTGGCCACTGCACGCACCGCCATGCAAGCCTCCCACGGCACCGAGATGGCCGCCCGCGCCATCCTCGGGCTATCGAGTTCATAACCCTACAAAAGCCATCTCTATAACTCACCGCGCACTCACCAGCCTCAGACACGCCGCCCCCCAACTCTATTGGCTGGATGCCAAAGGCTCTCCCTCGACCTTCCCTGACAGGTCGAAGGGCTCAGGTTTCTTGACCGTGGGGCTGTGACTGTAAGAACTCCAAAAAATCACCGGCGCAAGGCAACTCGCCTGAAACCGTTGATTTGAGCAGGAGCAAGACGCTCAGGATTCAACCACCCCCGGCCCAATTGCCCCCTTCTGATCGTCCTAGCGAACTTCAGGGCTTTTTACTTTCTGTGGTTAACCACCGCCCCGAAAGGGTCGAAACCCGCAAGCGGACCAGTGCATACAGCATCCAACAATATTGCCTCCTGATTGCTTGGACAGACGTCGCCTAACGCTCCTCTTCCTGCGTCCAGCTCAATGCCTCCAGCGCGGCGGCCACGTGGATGCGGTTGTCTTCTAGCGGTCGCGGCAACAACTCTTCCGCCCGGGCGAGGCGACGCAACAGGGTGTTGCGGTGGGTGTGCAGGCGTTGGGCGGCGAGGGTTGCGTTGCTGCCACAGGCGAGAAAGGTCAGCAGGGTACGGCGCAGTTGTGGGGACGCGCTGGTCAGCTGCCCGAGGGTATGAGCCACGAAGCGCTGATTGGCCTTGGGGTCGCGGGTCATCAGTGACACCAGGCGGATGCGGTCGAAGCTGACGACCCGCGTGCGCGATTGCAGGCGGCCGAGCACCCGTTGGGTGGTCAGTGCATCCAAATGGGCACGGCGGAAGCCTTCGATGCCCTGCCCTGCGCTGCCAATGGCCAGGCGCACACCGGGCAGGTTTTTAATCGAGGCTTGCAACGCCGCCAGGTCAACCGGCTGCTCCGCAGCAATCCACACCCACAAGGTGGCCGTGTTGGCGAGCACGGTCAGTGACTGACGGCTGCCGGTGCAACGCATCAGCGCAGCGGCAGCACTTTCCAGGGTGGCCAGTTGGGTGTCGGCCTCCTCGCTCCAAATCACCGCGGCATGATGGGCCTGCTCCAGGGTGTAGCCGCGCTGGCGGCTGGCCTGGTGCACGTTGACCTCGCCGCCCTCGACAATCCTGGTGACCTGCTCGCGCCGCTCCACATGGGCGTCACGCAGGCGGGCTTCACGCTCGCTGCGCAGAAACTCAGCGAGAATTTCCATGCTGCCGTCGATGTAATCGCCAATCGAACGTGCCGACAGCGCCAGCAAACTGCGCAGCTCCTGCGGATCGGCGGTGAGCTCGAAGGCGATTGTCATCCACTGCTGCCAGGCCGTGCCCTGCGCCGCCCGCGAGGCATTGAATAGCAGCTCGGTTTTGCCACGCCGCAGCAGTTCCCGCGCCACGCTGAGCTCGTCGGCTGGCAGGTAAGGCGGCACCGGTTCGCCGGGGTTTTCGATATTCGCCCGCGCCCAGTGAATCACGCTGAAGCGCGCCGCCCGCCGCGAGGCGGACATCAGCACGGGATCGTCCGCCAGGATGATCATGCTTTTGAGCGACAGGCCAGCCAGGTCAATTGCCTCCAGCCAGTCAGCCGGGGCATTGAGCACATGCTCAGCGCCTTGGCGCAGCAGCTCGCGCACCCGCGGCGTGGGGGTGGGCCATTGGCCCGAAGGCGGGCCGGGGAAGCTCAACTGCATGGCAAGGTCTCCGCGCACGGGAAAAACAGCAGCAGCCCCATGATTGATACGAAATGCACCATTCAAGACGACTGTCGGTGCACTTTATACCTTGCCGTCCATAGGCCTTGTCAAAAACACTCTGTCACTACTTAACCACCCACTTCGGGGAGCCATCTTTGAGCGTCCATCAGCAACCGCCCATCGAGCATGTCGATGTCCTGATCATCGGTGCCGGCCTGTCAGGCATCGGTGCTGCCTACTACCTGCAGCGCGATCTGCCGGGTAAGCGCTATGCCATTCTGGAGGCGCGCGAGGCCAGCGGCGGGACCTGGGATTTGTTCCGCTACCCCGGCATCCGCTCCGACTCGGACCTCTACACCTTCGGCTACGAATTCAAGCCGTGGCTCAGCCCCAAGGCGATTGCCGACGCGGATTTGATCCTCGATTACCTGCGCGAAACAGCCAGCGAAAATGGCATCGACCAACACATCCGCTACCAGCACAAAGTGAAGCGTGCCGACTGGTGCAGCGAGACCGCGCGCTGGACCCTGGACATCGAGTGTCTGGACAGCGGCGAACAGCAGCGCATGACCTGCACCTGGCTGTTCTCGGCGGCCGGCTATTACCGCTACGACGAAGGCTTCACCCCGCACTTCGAGGGTGTGGAGCAGTACACCGGCCAGCTGATCCACCCGCAAAAGTGGCCCGAGAATCTCGACTACAGCGGCAAGCGCGTACTGGTGATTGGCAGCGGCGCCACAGCCGTGACCCTGGTGCCGGCCATGACCGACAAAGCCGCCCACGTGACCATGCTGCAGCGCACCCCCAGCTATGTGTTGGACGTGCCTCTGGAAGACCCCATCGCCAAACTGCTGCGCAAGTGGCTGCCCAGCGAGCGCGCCTACGCGCTGACGCGGCGCAAGAACATCCTCATCGCCCGTGGCATCTGGCTGCTGTGCCAGAAGTACCCACGCTTTTCCCGGCGCCTGATCCGCTTCTTCAATAAGCGCAGCCTGCCCAAAGACTACCCGGTGGACGAGCACTTCAACCCGCCTTACAACCCCTGGGAGCAGCGCCTCTGTGCGGTGCCGGATGGCGACCTGTTCAAGCGTCTGGCCGATGGCAGCGCCTCGATCGTCACCGATCATATCCGCACCTTCACCCCGCGCGGCGTGGCCTTGAAGTCTGGACGCGAGCTGGAGGCCGACATCATCGTCACCGCCACCGGACTCAACCTGCAGCTGTTCGGCGGGATGACCATGACCATTGATGGCGATGCCGTGGACGTCTCTCGCAAGGTGGCCTTCAAAGGCATGATGCTCGATGGCCTGCCTAACTTTGCCTTCGCGGTCGGCTATACCAACTCGTCCTGGACCCTCAAAGTCGGCCTGCTGTGCGAGCACTTCTGTCGTCTGGTGGCGCACCTGGACCAGCACGGCCATGCCTACTGCTACCCACACCTGCCCAGCAGCGACATGCCCACTCGCCCCCTGCTCGACTTCGGCGCCGGCTACGTGCAACGCGCCCTACCGATGCTGCCGCGACAAGGCCTGGGCGCGCCCTGGCTGATGTCGATGAACTACCTGGAAGACGCCAAGGTGCTGCGCGAGGGGCCGGTACTCGACCCGAACCTGAAGTTCGCCGCGGCTGGAACCCGGATCACGCCGGTGTCGGACGGAACACGCCAACCGGCGACCGGCGACCGCCTGACAAGCTAACAGTGCAGACAACCTTATTGGCCAGGACAACAACAATGAAAAACTTCGCCAACAAAATCATCGTCATCACCGGCGCAGGCTCGGGCATGGGCCGCGCCTATGCCCTGGAGTTTGCCCGTTTGGGCGCGCGCCTCGCCCTCAACGACTATGACCCCGTCGGTCTGGCGGAAACCGTGCAGTTGCTGGAGTCATCCGCCTCCCCGGCCGTCTTCAGTCAGGCCTTCGACGTCGGCAACCGTGAGGCGATGAATGCCTTCGCGGCCGCCGTTCAACAGGAGTTGGGCAATGCCCACGTGATCATCAATAACGCCGGCATCGGCGGCGGTGGTCAGCCCGTGTGGGCCATGAGCGACAACGATTACGAGCGCACCTTGCAGATCAATTTCTTCGGCGTGGTCTATGGCACCCGCGCGTTCCTGCCACAGCTGCTGGCCAATGGCGAAGGCGCTATCGTCAACGTCTCCAGCGTGTTTGGCCTAGTCGGCACGCCCAACTCGTCGGACTACTGCGCGGCCAAATTTGCCGTGCGCGGTTTTAGCGAATCACTGATGGTGGAACTGGAGGAAAGCCCGATCTCGGTACACCTGGTGCATCCGGGCGGCATCAACACCAACATCGCCAAGGGCACCCCCAACGGCGAGGAATTTACCCGCAAATACCTGAAGACCGACCCCGCCGACGTCGCCCGCGAGGTCATTCAGTGCATCCGCAGCGGCAAGCAGCGCATTGTCCTCGGCCACCAGTCCACACAGCTGTGGCTGGCGTCCTGTGCGCTGGCACTGGAGCGACGCAACCGCATGCTCTACCGAATGCTCAAAAGCATGCTCGACCCCCGGCAATACGACCTAGTGCGCCGCCGCACCGCCGAGTCCGCCCGGCCATGCACAAACAACAACGAGGCAGCCCGATGAACAATCGAATCAGCGATCCAGACCGGATCATCCCACGGGAAAACATCGACTTCGGGCTGGACGCCAGCATCCCCCGCTACTGGTACGCCAACGACCCGTACAAGACCCGCGTGATGGATGGCATGCAGCTGTATTTCCCCGAAGGCGAGCGCTACTTCATCACCAGTGTGCGGCCCTTCCGTGAGCAAATCAGCGACCCGATTCTGGCCAAGCACGTCAAAGACTTCACCCGCCAGGAAGGCCAGCACGGCATCGCCCACACCCACTTCAACCAACTGCTGCGCGACCAAGGCATGCCGGTCGACGAGATGCTGGCCATGCAAAAGAAGCGCAACAACTTCTGGCTCACGCGTTTTTCCCAGGAGTTCAACCTGGCGCTGACGGGCGCCTTCGAGCACTTCACGGCCCTGCTCGCAGAGGGGTTCTTCTCGCGCAAACAGGTCATGGAAGGCGCCGATCCACGCGTAAAAGCCCTGTTCGCCTGGCACGCC
>NKIE01000147.1:0-624 GCA_002256055.1 Pseudomonas sp. PGPPP3
CAGCCAGGGCCTTGTTGGCTTCGATGACGTTGTCGTCGCGGAAGATGTCCAGGGTCGCCAGCGCCGCCACGCAGGCCAGCGGGTTGCCGGTGTAGGTGTGCGAATGCAGGAAGGCGCGCAGGGTCGCGTAGTCGTCGTAAAACGCCTGGTACACGGTGTTGGTGGTTAGCACCGCGGCCATCGGCAGGTAGCCGCCGGTGAGGGCTTTGGACAACACCAGAAAGTCCGGGGTGATCCCGGCCTGCTCGCAGGCGAACATGCTGCCGGTACGGCCGAAGCCGACAGCGATTTCGTCGTGAATCAGGTGCACGCCGTAGCGGTCGCAGGCTTCGCGTAGAAGGGTGAGGTAGATCGGGTGGTACATGCGCATGCCACCGGCGCCCTGAATCAGCGGCTCGACGATCACCGCCGCCACTTCATGGTGGTGCTCGGCCAGGGTCTGTTCCATGGCCGCGAACATGGTGCGCGAGTGTTCTTCCCAGCTCATGCCCTCGGGGCGCAGGTAGCAGTCCGGGCTCGGCACCTTGAGGGTGTCCAGCAGCAGGGACTTGTAGGTGTCGGTGAACAGCGCCACGTCGCCCACCGACATCGCCGCCACGGTTTCGCCGTGGTAACTCTTGGTCA
>NKIE01000147.1:634-7026 GCA_002256055.1 Pseudomonas sp. PGPPP3
AGCGCCACGTCGCCCACCGACATCGCCGCCACGGTTTCGCCGTGGTAACTGTTGGTCAGGGTGACGAAGCGGCTCTTGCCGCTCTGGCCGCAGTTGCGCCAGTAGTGGTAGCTCATCTTCAGCGCCACTTCGATGCCTGACGAGCCGTTGTCGGCGTAGAACACCCGGTCCAGGCCGGCCGGGGTGATCTGCACCAGGCGCTCGGACAGTTCGATCACCGGCTGATGGCTGAAGCCGGCGAGCATCACGTGTTCGAGGTTGTCGAGTTGGTCCTTGAGGCGCTGGTTGATGCGCGGGTTGCCATGACCGAACACGTTGACCCACCAGGAGCTGACCGCATCCAGATAACGCTTGCCGTCAAAGTCTTCCAGCCACACGCCGTCGCCGCGCTTGATCGGGATCACCGGCAGGCGCTCGTGGTCTTTCATCTGCGTGCAGGGATGCCAAAGTACGGCTAGATCGCGTTGCATCCACTGGGCATTCAGACTCATTGCGTTGCTCTCCATTGTTAAGCGACCAAGCCTATCAGAAGCACGCGCCGGCTTTCTCGGCACAGCGTCGGATACGTCTGGTCCGGGGTTGGAGCCTGGCGTATCCTGCGCGCCGTTGTTTCGCTTTGTAGGAATGGGCAGATGCTGGCTGGATGGTTGCGCGCTTCGGCGCTGGTGGTGATGGGTTTGTGCGGCGCGTTGGCGCAGGCGGCAGATAAACAACCGACGGTAATCGTGGTTGGTGGCGGTCTGTCGGGGCTGTCGACAGCCTACGAGTTGCAGCAGGCGGGCTGGCAAGTCACCTTGCTGGAAGCCAAACCGACCATTGGCGGTCGCTCCGGCCTGGCGGCCAGCGAGTGGATCGGCAGCGCCAAGGCGCAGCCGGCGGTGCATGGTTACCTGCAGCGCTTCAAGGTCACGGCCCTGCCGGCGCCTGATTTCGTGCGTACGCCGGGTTACCTGATTGATGGCAAGTACTTCAATCTGGCCGACCTGGAAAAAACCAAGCCGGCGGTGGCCGCCAGCCTCAAACAGTACGAAAAGGCTCTGGATGGCTTGGCCGCAGGTATGGCTGACCCGCTCAAGCCGATGGCCAGCAGTGAGCTTTTTGCCCTCGACCAGAGCAACGTCGCGCGCTGGCTTGACCAACTCAAGCTGGAGCCAACGGCGCGCATGCTGGTTAATCAGCGGATTCGTGCCCGCTATGACGAGCCGTCGCGGTTGTCGCTGCTTTATCTTGTGCAGCAGGCTCGTGTGCAACGTGGCGTGGCCGACGGCGACCAGCGCGCCGCGCGCCTGCCGGGTGGCAGCCAGGTGCTGGCCCAGGCTTTTCTCAAGCAGCTGAAAGTGATCAAGACCAATTCACGGGTCTCTGCCATCAGCCAGGACAAGGACGGCGTGTTGGTTAAGGCCGGTGCCGTCGGCTATCGCGCTGACTACGTGGTGAGTGCCCTGCCGCTGCGGGCCCTGGCGCAGATTCAGATCTTGCCAGCCCTCGACGTGGTTCGCCAGAAAGCCCTGAAGGGCACCAACTACGGCTGGCGCGACCAGATTCTGCTGAAGTTCAAGACCCCGGTATGGGACAGCAAGGCGCGTCTGAGCGGCGAGATTTTCAGCGATCAAGGCCTGGGCATGCTGTGGATCGAGCCGGCCACCAAGGGCGGCGCCAACGTGCTGGTTAACCTCTCGGGTGACAATGCGCGCTTGCTGCAGAGCTTTGGCGACCGTCAGGTGGCCGACCAGGTACTGATCCGTCTGCACGGTTACTTCCCCAAGGCACGCGGTGCCTTTGCCGGTTACGAGATGCGCCGCTACAGCGCTGATACCGGTATCGGCGGAGCGTACCTGGCCTTTGGTCCGGGGCAGATGAGCCGTTACTGGTTGCTGTGGAACAAGCCGCAGGACCGCCTGGTATTCGCCGGTGAACACACTGATGCGCTCTACCCCGGCACCCTTGAAGGCGCTCTGCGCAGCGGCCAGCGTGCCGCCAGCCAGGTGATTGCCCTGCACAGCGGTAAATCCCTGGAGCCCCAGGCCGCGGTAGCCGCCGCACCGGCCAAAGCCAAAACAGCGGAAGAAAAACCGGGCTTCTTCACGCGCCTGTTCAACTAAGCCTGCAAAGGCGCTGCGGCCAGCTCCTGGCTGAGCTGGTCGAAGGCGCTGACAGCGCTGATAAACACCTGGCCGCTGAGGGGCTTGAGCAGCAGATCACTGTGCTTGAGCTTGTCCATCAGCGGGCCTTTGACCTCGGCCAGGTGCAGCTTGATGCCTCGCGCGGCGAGACTCTGGTTGAGCTCGGCGAGGGCATACAGGCCGGTGGTATCGATCAGATTGATGGCGGTCATCACCAGCACCAAATGACGGGTTTCGCCCGTTAGGGTCTGCAGCACACGGTCGCTGATCAGCTCCGCATTACCGAAAAACACCCCGGCATCAATGCGCAGCAGAACGATCTGCGGATGGGTCTCGGCCGCATAACGCTCGATATTGCGAAAGTGTTCGCTGCCCGGCAGGCGGCCGAGTACGGCGATGTGTGGACGGCTGGCGCGCCAGATCACGGTGCCCAGGGAGAGCACCACACCGAGCATCACCCCTTCCTCCACGCCCAGTAGCAACACTCCACTAAAGGTGACTAGCCAGGCCACGGCGTCAGCACGGTCGTAGCGCCAGGCTTCCCGTGGGGTGGTGAGGTCGAGCATGCCGAACACGGCAATGATGATGGTGGCGGCCAGCGCCGGTAGCGGTAACCAGGCCAGCCAGGCGTTCGGGGTGACCAGCAGCACGGCCAGCAGCAGTGCGGTAATCACGCTGGCCAGGGGCGTGTTGGCGCCGGCGGCATAGTTGACTGCCGAGCGCGAGATGCTGCCGGTGACTGGGAAACCACCCGATAGCGCACTGGCGACGTTGGCGGCGCCCAGGCCGAGCAGTTCCTGGTTGGTGTTGATGCGTTCGCCGCGCCGCTGCGCCAGGGTTACGGCAGCGGATTGGCCGGAGAGGAACACCATAAAGCCGATCAGCAGCGACGGCGCCAGCAGGTTGCGCAATTGCTCCAGCGACAGGCTCAGGCCCAGGGTTGGCAGGCCGGCCGGAATCGGTCCGATCAGCGCCACACCGGCGTGTTGCCAATCCTGTTGCCAGACCAGCAGGGTGGCCAGCAGCAGGATCGCCGCCGGCGCCAGCTTGCTCAGCATGTCGGCGCTTTTCGCCGCCAGCCCCAGGCGTTGCAACTGGCGCCCCAGCTGGCTGCGGGCTAGCCACAGCAACAACAACGACAACAGGCCGATGCCGGCCGCCGTTGGGTTGATGGCTGTCAGCGGGCCGCCGAGCAGGACCTTGAGTTGGCTGGCGGCGATTACCAGCGCCGCGCCGCTGGTAAAGCCGCTCATCACCGGACGGCTGAGAAAGCTGGAGAGAAACCCCAGGCGCAGCACGCCGCATAGCACCAGTACCACGCCGCTGATTAGCGCCATCTGCGCCGCCATCGCCCCATACAGCTCGGAGCCGCTGGGCGCCAGGGTGGCCAGCGAGGTGGCGGTCATCAGCGAGGTGATCGCCATCGGTCCCACCGACTGCACCATGCTGCTGCCGAACAAGGCATATGCCAGTACCGGCAGGATGCTCGCATACAGCCCGGCTACCGGCGGCAGGCCGGCGACTAGGGCGTACGCCATGCCTTGCGGCACCAGCATCAGTACCACCAGCACGCCGGCACCGAGGTCGCCGGCCAGCAGTTCACGGCGATAGCCTTTCAGCCAGGTCAGCATGGGCGGGTTCCTTGGAGGTGATGGATATTCGACAGCATGCCAGCAAGCGCGGGCGAACACACCGGGCAGTGCTCAGGCCTTGGCGGTTAACAATCGTTTTTCCTGATATTTCAGAACAACAATTTGCGCTATTAATCGATAGGTTAGTCGCTAGTCTGTGCCTATCGCGTTTTTACGGAAGCTTCATTCCATGCACTGGCGTAACACGGCAACGGCCTACGGGCTGCTCAGTATCGGTATGCACTGGCTGGTCGCCCTGGCGGTGTTTGGCCTGTTCGGTCTGGGCCTGTGGATGGTCGACCTGGACTACTACAGCAGCTGGCGTCACACCGCCCCGGAACTGCACAAGGGCATCGGTCTGTGCCTGTTTGCACTGATGCTGCTGCGCCTGTTGTGGCGCTTTGTCAGCCCGCCGCCAGCGTCCCTGAGCAGTTACAGCCGCCTAACTCGCCTGGGCGCCAAACTCGGCCACAGCGTGCTTTACCTTGGTTTGTTTGCCGTGATGCTGGCCGGTTACCTGATCTCCACGGCGGACGGTCGCGGCATCAGCGTGTTCGGTTGGTTCGAGGTGCCGGCGAGCATTACCAGCATTCCCGAGCAGGAAGACGTCGCCGGCGCCGTGCACTTTTACCTGGCCTGGGGCCTGGTGATTCTGGCTGGTCTGCATGGCCTGGCGGCCCTTAAACATCACTTTATCGACCGGGATACGACCCTGCTACGCATACTCGGTCGTGCCCAACCTACCTCGCAAGCCCACAAGGAACTCTGATCATGTTGAAGCAAAGCATTGCTGCACTGGCGCTCGGCGCCGCCCTGTTTACCGCGGGTCAGGCCATGGCCGCCGATTATGTGATCGATAAGGAAGGCCAGCACGCCTTCGTTAACTTCAAGATCAGCCACCTCGGTTACAGCTGGCTGTACGGCACCTTCAAGGATTTCGACGGCAGCTTCAGCTTCGACGCCAAGAGCCCGGAGGCCAGCAAGGTCAAAGTCAACCTGAAGACCGCCAGCCTCGACAGCAACCATGCCGAGCGTGACAAGCATCTGCGCAGCGCCGACTTCCTCAACGTCAGCAAGCACCCGACGGCGACCTTCGAGTCCACCGCAGTGAAATCCACCGGCGAAGGCAGTGCCGACATCACCGGCAACCTGACCCTGAATGGCGTGACCAAGCCGGTGGTGATCGCCGCCAAGTTCATCGGCGAAGGCAAGGACCCATGGGGCGGCTACCGTGCTGGCTTCGAAGGCAGCACCACCCTGCACCTGAAAGACTTCGACATCCAGCGCGACCTCGGCCCAGCGTCGCAAGACGTACAGCTGACCATCTCGGTGGAAGGCGTGCGTCAGTAATTAGGCTGCCGTAGTAAAAAAACGCCGACCTCAGGGTCGGCGTTTTGCTGTCTGTGGCGCTGTGCTGGCGATGCTGTTGATGAGGATCGCTGCGCCCAGCTCGTCCTACGGCGCAGAGGTGGCGCCCTGGATTATGTCCTGCTGGAAAAGGCATAAAAAAGCCGGCCCTGACAGATGCCAGGGCCGGCTTTTTACTGCTGGCGCTAATCAGCTTTCGCGGTTACGCGTCAGCAGGGCTGGCTTCTCACCGCGGGGGCGGCTGCTGGACAGTTGATCCAGTTGCTCCAGCTGCTCCGGAGACGGCAGCAGATCACGCTTGGATTCCTTGTGCACGATCAGCGGCTGCTTGTCGCGTGGGCCTTTGACGGCCGGTTCTTGACGCTGCGAGTCGCTGCGGCTGAAATCGGTACGCGTATCGCGAGCTGGGGCGCGACCACCACGGGCCTGGCCATCACGACCACCGCGAGGCTGGCCGTCACGGGCACCGCCGCCAGTGCGTGCGCCGCCGGGTTGACCCTGACGACGGCCTTGGCTGTTGGCGCTACCGGCCGGGCGAGCACCCAGACCTACGCCATTGCTGGCGCTCGGGCCGGACGGCGCCGGGGCGCCAGGACGACGGCCGCGACCTTGTGGCTTGTTCTGGATCGGGCTGACGTAGTCGGCACGGTTGCCGAAGTTGTCGATCTCGTCGTCAAGAAACTCGTCCGGCGCACGGTTGGCTGGTGGCGTCGGAATGGCGCTGGCTTGCGCCTGGCGCTGGCCGCGTTCTGGGCGCGGTGCGCGCTGTTCGCGTGCCGGCTGCTGGCCGCGCGACTGCGCGGCGGGCTTGGCCTTGCCGGTGTTCTGGCCTTTATCTTTGTGGCCGCCGCCATGGCGTTCGCCACCACCGCCGCCACGTGGACTGTTCGGGTCGCGCGGCTCGCGCGGGCCACGGCCACGGCCGCCGCTGACATCCGGACGCTCGCGCACTTCCGGTTTTTCCGCTTCCACGGTGGTCGGATCGAAGCCCAGCGTGTCGCCGTCGGCGATCTTCTGCTTGGTCATCCGCTCGATGCCCTTGAGCAGCTTCTCTTCGTCTGGAGATACCAGGGAGATGGCTTCACCGCTGCGACCGGCGCGGCCAGTACGGCCGATACGGTGCACGTAGTCTTCTTCGACGTTAGGCAGCTCGAAGTTGACCACGTGGGGCAGTTGGTCGATATCCAGGCCGCGTGCGGCGATATCGGTGGCCACCAGGATGCGCACCTGGCCGGCCTTGAAGTCGGCCAGGGCTTTGGTGCGGGCGTTC
>NKIE01000148.1:0-6156 GCA_002256055.1 Pseudomonas sp. PGPPP3
ACGCCTGCATGTCCATGACGCCCCGCGAGATCGTTCACGAACTCAACCGCCACATCATCGGCCAGGATGACGCCAAACGCGCCGTAGCCATTGCCCTGCGCAACCGCTGGCGGCGCATGCAGCTGCCGGCCGAGCTGCGCGCGGAAGTAACGCCGAAGAACATTTTGATGATCGGCCCCACCGGCGTCGGCAAGACCGAAATCGCCCGCCGCCTGGCCAAACTGGCCAACGCACCGTTTATCAAGGTGGAAGCAACCAAGTTCACCGAAGTCGGCTATGTCGGCCGTGACGTCGAGTCGATCATCCGCGACCTCGCCGACGCAGCGATCAAGATGATGCGCGAGCAGGAAATGCGCAAAGTCAGCTTCCGCGCCGAAGACGCCGCCGAAGAGCGCATCCTCGATGCCCTGCTGCCGCCGGCACGCAGCGGTTTCGGCGATGAGCCGGCACGCAGCGAAGACAGCAACACCCGCCAGCTGTTTCGCAAGCGCCTGCGCGAAGGCCAGCTGGACGACAAGGAAATCGACATCGAAGTGGCCGAATCGCCGGCCGGCGTCGAGATCATGTCGCCACCGGGCATGGAAGAAATGACCAACCAACTGCAAAGCCTGTTCGCCAACATGGGCAAGGGCAAGAAGAAGAGCCGCAAGCTCAAGGTCAAGGAAGCTCTCAAGCTGGTGCGCGATGAAGAAGCCGCGCGCCTGGTCAACGAGGAAGAGCTGAAAGCCGCCGCCCTGGAAGCGGTCGAGCAGCACGGCATCGTGTTTATCGATGAAATTGACAAGGTCGCTAAGCGCGGCAACACCGGTGGCGCCGACGTGTCCCGCGAAGGCGTGCAGCGCGACCTGCTGCCGCTAATCGAAGGCTGCACAGTGAACACCAAACTGGGCATGGTCAAAACCGATCACATCCTGTTTATCGCCTCCGGCGCCTTCCACCTGAGCAAGCCCAGCGATCTGGTGCCTGAGCTGCAAGGCCGCCTGCCGATCCGTGTCGAACTCAAAGCTCTAACGCCCCATGACTTCGAGCGCATCCTCAGCGAGCCGCACGCCTCGCTCACCGAGCAATACTGCGAGCTGCTGAAGACCGAAGGCCTGCATATCGCGTTCGCCGCCGACGGCATTCGCCGCCTCGCCGAGATCGCCTGGCAGGTCAATGAGAAGACCGAGAACATTGGCGCCCGCCGCCTGCACACCCTGCTCGAACGCCTGCTCGAAGAGGTGTCCTTCAGCGCCGGCGACCTGGCCAACAGCCAGGCCGAGGCGATCCAGATCGACGCCGCCTACGTCAACAGCCACCTGGGTGAGCTGGCACAAGACGAAGACCTGTCGCGCTATATTCTCTGACAGGCGCGCGCCCAAGGCGTGCACGTAAGCCCCACAGCCGCAGGCTAGCACCTGCGGCTTTTGACTTTCCGGCGGAGCATCCCATGCGCATCCCCACGGCCATTGAGCTGCACAAAGCAGCGAAGATTCTCACCCTGAAATACGCCAACGGCGATGTCTATCAGCTGCCCGCCGAGTTCCTGCGCGTGCATTCGCCCTCGGCGGAAGTCCAAGGTCACGGCAAGCCGGTGCTGCAAACCGGCAAGCTCAACGTGGCCTTGCAGCGGATCGAACCGGCCGGCAGTTATGCACTGAAACTGTGCTTCGATGACGGCCATGACAGCGGTCTGTTCACCTGGGACTACCTTGACCAACTCGGCCAACGCCAGGCGCAATTGTGGGATGACTACCTGGCAACCCTCAGCGCCGCCCGACAATCGCGCGACCCAAACGAGTCGGCAATCAAGTTGATGCTCTAAGAACTCGTCTAGCACGCGGCTTATGGCGCAACACCAAGAGCCGTGCACAGAGTTAGGGCGACCTTTCTAATCTGCCTCGGCATACTGCTGGCGCGCACGGCAACTCAATGCCGAACTTGCACAAAATCACAAACTCGGGTAACCAAGGAGCTGGCAGATTTCCTGCATTCAGGCCGACTGAATGCCAGAAGATGCACGGAGTTCGCTCCGCCTACGGTAACCCGATCAGTATTCGTTTCTGCCCCCTTGGGCGAGCGCAAATCACCGTCGCTCGATGAGTACTGCAAAGGACAATGGAGTGTTGTAGATGACTAATAAAGATAATGAAGACCTGAAGCGCCAAGCGATGGACAACACGCTGGGCCTCAACCCGGTGATCGGCATTCGCGGCAAAGACATTCTGTCGGCAGCGCGCACGGTAATGATTCAGGCCATCAAACAACCCCTCCTCAGCGCCAAGCACGTAGCCCACTTCAGCCTGGAGCTGAAGAACGTGGTACTCGGCCAGTCGCCCATGGAGCCAGATGCCGGCGATCGCCGCTTTGCCGATCCGACCTGGAGCCAGAACCCACTGTACAAACGCTACATGCAGACCTACCTGGCCTGGAGCAAGGAGCTGCATGAGTGGATCGACGACAGCAAGCTGTCGGCCGAAGACATCAGCCGCGGTCACTTCGTCATCAAGCTGGTGACCGACGCCATGGCGCCGACCAACACCATGGCCAACCCGGCAGCCGTCAAACGCTTCTTCGAAACCGGCGGCAAGAGCCTGCTGGACGGCCTCTCGCACCTGGCCAAAGACATGGTCAACAACGGCGGCATGCCGAGCCAGGTCAACATGTCGGTGTTCGAGGTCGGCAAGAGCCTGGCCACCACCGAAGGCGCCGTGGTGTTTCGCAACGACGTACTGGAGCTGATCCAGTACAAGCCGGTGACCGAGCAAGTGCACGAGCGGCCGTTGCTGGTGGTGCCACCGCAAATCAACAAATTCTATGTATTCGACCTGTCGCCGGAAAAGAGCGTTGCCAAGTTCTGCGTGCGTAATAACCTGCAGACGTTCGTGATCAGCTGGCGCAACCCGACCAAGGCCCAACGCGAGTGGGGCCTGTCGACCTACATCGAGGCACTGAAAGAAGCCATCGACGTGGTCTGCGCCATCACCGGTAGCAGCGACATCAACATGCTCGGCGCCTGCTCCGGCGGTATGACCACTGCTTCGCTGCTGGGCCACTATGCCGCCCTGGGTGAAACCAAGGTGCATGCCCTGACCCTGCTGGTCAGCGTATTGGACAACCGCCTGGAAACCGAAGTAGCGCTGTTTGCCGACGAGAAGAGCCTGGAGGCCGCCAAACGCCGCTCCTATCAGGCTGGCGTGCTGGAAGGTGCCGACCTGGCCAAGGTGTTCGCCTGGATGCGCCCCAACGACCTGATCTGGAACTACTGGGTGAACAACTACCTGCTCGGCAACGAGCCGCCGGTGTTCGACATCCTGCACTGGAACAACGACACCACGCGCCTGCCAGCGGCCTTGCATGGCGAATTTATCGACATGTTCAAGAACAACCCGCTGACCCGCGCCGGCGCTCTGGAAGTTTGCGGTACGCCGGTGGACCTCAAGCAAGTCACCTGCGATCTGTTCTGCGTGGCCGGCACCACTGACCACATCACCCCATGGGAAGCCTGCTACAAATCTGCTCACCTGTTTGGCGGCAAGTGCGAGTTCGTGCTGTCCAACAGCGGCCACATCCAGAGCATTCTCAACCCGCCGGGCAACCCCAAAGGCCGCTACATGACCAACAGTGACCTGCCGGTGGACCCGAAAGCCTGGCTGGCCAGTTGCACCAAGCACGCCGACTCCTGGTGGCTGCATTGGCAACTGTGGCAAACCGAGCGCGCTGGCAAATTGAAGAAAACCCCCAGCGCACTGGGCAACAAGGCGTTCCCGGCCCGCGAAGCCGCGCCCGGCACCTACGTGCACGAGCGTTAATCCACCTGCAACAACCGACGCCCGCCATGGCGGGCGCCAACAGCCTTGGCATTGAACGCCGAGGATGCAGCAGTAACGCGAATCGCAGCCATGCTGCCTCGCGTCACGCTGGGAAGACTCGGGATGGTTACTCCCAGCAGTACACTTCATAGGGCTGCGCATATGCCGTTACCATTTGTTTTTCGCACCATCGACCTGGACGGCAACACCATCCGTACCGCCGTACGCCCAGGCAAACCACACCTGACTCCGCTGCTGGTATTCAACGGTATTGGTGCCAACCTGGAGCTGGTATTCCCGTTCGTTAACGCCCTGGATCCGGATCTCGAAGTCATCGCTTTCGACGTACCCGGTGTCGGCGGCTCATCCACGCCCAGCTCGCCCTACCGCTTCACGGGCCTGGCCAAGCATGCCGCGGCGCCCTGGCGCAACAGTTCGCCCACGACTACCCCGAGCGCTGCAAGAAGCTGATTCTCGCTGCCACTGCGGCCGGCGCGGTCATGGTCCCCGGCAAGCCCAAGGTGCTCTGGCGCATGGCCAGTCCACGTCGCTACATCCAGCCGTCCTATGGCGCCCATATCGCTCCGGACATCTACGGCGGTGCCTTTCGCCGCGACAAGAACCTGGCCCTGTCGTTCGCCAGCAAGGTGCGTTCCTCGGGCAAGCTGGGTTACTACTGGCAACTGTTCGCCGGCCTCGGCTGGACCAGCATTCACTGGCTGCACAAGATCAAGCAACCGACTCTGGTGCTGGCGGGCGACGACGACCCGCTGATCCCGCTGGTCAATATGCGCATGCTGGCCTGGCGGATTCCCAACTCGCAGTTGCACGTCCTCGATGACGGTCACCTGTTCCTGATTACCCGTGCGGAAACCGTGGCGCCGATCATCATGAAGTTCCTCCAGGAAGAGCGTCAGCGCGCCGTCATGCACCCGCAGCCAACACCCGTGCGCAGTCATTGAGCGCCCGATCAAAGCGCAGTCGAGAAATACTTGACCCATCCAGGGGCGAGGTGTAACACAGGCAGTCCTGTGTGCGCCCCGGGATTGCTGGGCGCACACGTTGGTACAAGCCTTGCTGTTTGGCTTGGGACGGTTTGACGACGGAGTGTTGCCCCCATGCAAGAAAACACAGCAGCAGATTCCCCACCTGCCCCGCAGACCTACCTCAACGTGCACAACGCCATGCTTGGCCTGCACGGCAAAGACCTTTACTCGACCCTGCGCACCCTCGCCTTTCAAGGTCTGCGCCAGCCCCTGTACAGTGCCCGGCATGCCTTAGCGCTGGGTGGTCAACTGAGTCGCGTGCTGCTGGGCGATACCCTCTATCGACTCGATCCAAACGACGTGCGCTTCAGCGATCCGACCTGGCGCCTAAACCCGTTCTATCGCCGCAGCCTGCAGGCCTACCTGGCCTGGCAACACCAGCTGCAGCAGTGGGTCGAGCACAGCAACCTGCCGGAAGATGACCGCGCCCGAGCGCGCTTTATTCTGGCCATGCTCACCGACGCTATCGCGCCCTCCAACAGCCCGCTTAATCCACTGGCGCTCAAGGAGCTGTTCAATACCGGCGGCAATAGTCTGGTTAAAGGGCTGCGCCAGTTGCTCGACGACGTCGTCAACAACGGCGGCATGCCACGCCAGGTCAACAAGCTGGCCTTCGAAGTGGGCCGCAACCTGGCCACTACGGCCGGCGCGGTGGTTTATCGCAACGAGTTGCTGGAGTTGATCCAGTACAAGTCGATGAGCGAAAAACAGTACGAGCGACCGCTGCTGATCGTGCCGCCACAGATCAACAAGTTCTACATCTTCGATCTCAGCTCAGACAAAAGCTTCGTCCAGTACGCCCTGAAAAATGACCTGCAGGTGTTTGTCATCAGCTGGCGCAATCCCGATGCACGCCACCGCGAGTGGGGGTTGTCGACCTATGTCGAGGCGCTGGAGCAGGCCATGGATGTGTGCCGAGAAATCACCGGCAGTCGCTCAGTCAACTTGCTCGGTGCCTGCGCCGGCGGCCTCACCAACGCGGCTCTACAAGGCCATCTGCAAGCCAAGCGGCAATTGCGCAAGGTCAGCAGCGCCACCTATCTAGTCAGCCTTCTGGACAGCCAGGTCGACAGCACACCGATGCTGTTTGCTGACGAAAAAACTCTGGAGGCGGCCAAGCGCCGCTCTTACCAGCAGGGCGTACTCGACGGCCGCGATATGGCCAAGGTGTTTGCCTGGATGCGCCCCAACGATCTGGTGTGGAACTACTGGATCAACAATTACCTGCTCGGCAAACAGCCGCCGGCGTTCGACATTCTCTACTGGAACAACGACAACACCCGCCTGCCGGCAGCGTTGCACGGCGATATCCTCGACTT
>NKIE01000148.1:6166-7017 GCA_002256055.1 Pseudomonas sp. PGPPP3
CTGGAGATTTGCGGCACACCGGTGAATCTGCAGAAGGTCACGGTCGACAGTTTCAATGTGGCCGGCGTCAACGACCACATCACGCCCTGGGCTGCGGTGTATCGCTCGACCCAACTGCTCGGCGGTCACAAGCGCTTCCTGCTGTCCAACAGCGGGCATATCCAGAGCATTCTCAACCCGCCCAGCAACCCCAAGGCCAACTATTACGAAGGCAGCCACCTGAATGGCAACGCCAATGAATGGCACGCCGAAGCCAATAATCTGCACGGCAGCTGGTGGCCGACCTGGCTGGAATGGGTGCAGAAGCGCTCCGGTGAACAACGCCCCACCCTCAGCACCCTGGGCAATCAGCACTATCCGCCACAGGAGAAGGCGCCAGGCACCTACGTGCACATGCGCTGAGCGCTACCTTACTCGCAGACCTGAATAAGAAGACTGGATGAAAACCCGCGACCGTATCCTTGAGTGTGCCCTGGCGCTGTTCAACCAGGAGGGCGAACCCAATGTCTCCACCCTGGAGATCGCCAATGAACTGGGCATCAGCCCAGGCAACCTGTACTACCACTTCCACGGCAAGGAGCCGCTGGTGCTGGAGCTGTTCGAACGCTTCCAGGCTGAAATGGCACCACTGCTGAACCCGCCGGCCGAGGCGCAACTGGAGGCGGAAGATTACTGGCTGTTCCTGCACCTGATCGTCGAACGCCTGGCGCTGTTCCGCTTCCTGTTCCAGGACCTGTCCAACCTGGCCGGGCGCCTGCCAAAACTGGCCCGCGGCATCCGCGCCTGGCTCAACACCCTGAAGCGCACCCTCGCCTCCCTGCTTGCCAGCCTCAAGGCGCAAGGCCTGCTGA
>NKIE01000149.1:0-1228 GCA_002256055.1 Pseudomonas sp. PGPPP3
GGCCGGGGCGGTGGCATTGGCCTGTCACGGCTTGCCTTATCAGTTGGGCTTGCTGGCGGCGGCGGTGAGCGGCATCGCCATCGGTTTATACCTGGAGCGCCGGCAAGGGCTGCAGGTTGTCGAGGAGGCCGTCTGATGTCGATCTGGAACCTGATCATCGGCATGGCGCTGATCACCTTTGCCATTCGCTACAGCCTGTTTGCCTTCCCCCATCTGCGTTTTCCGCTGATTGTGCGTCAGGGGCTGCACTACGTGCCCGGTGCGGTGCTCAGCGCCATCGTTATCCCCGGCATGTTTATGCCCGATGGCCAGCATTGGCAGCTGAGCCTGGATAACGCCTATTTGCTGGCCGGGCTGGCGAGCATCCTGATCGCCGCCTTGACCCGTCATCTGCTGGCGACGATTGGCGGGGGGCTGCTGATTTTCTTTCTGCTGCGCTGGGCCTTAGGGCAATTACCGTTGTAATCGCGAGCGATTTTGCCGACTGCTGCGGCAAAATCGCCCAAGACTGTGGCTTTTGTACCTGTGGATGCGATCAAATTCAGTACGGCCAGTGGGGCCGCAAGACCGCTATCAAGGGACGATGAACGACTATGAGTGGCCATTCGCAGTTCTCATTGCTGGGTAAACGACGCTTTCTGCCGTTTTTTCTCACCCAGTTGCTGGGTGCCTTCAACGACAACATCTTCAAGCAGTCGCTGATTCTCGCCATTCTCTACAAGCTCAGCCTGGAGGCTGACCGCGCGCTGCTGGTCAATCTGTGTGCGCTGCTGTTTATTTTGCCGTTCTTCCTGTTCTCCGCCCTGGGCGGCCAGTTTGGCGAGAAATTCGCCAAGGACGCCTTGATCCGAGCGATCAAGCTGGCAGAGATCGTGATTATGGCGGTGGGCGCCGGCGGTTTTCTGCTCAACAATTTGCCGCTGATGTTTCTTGCCCTGTTTGCCATGGGCACGCACTCGGCGATTTTCGGTCCGGTGAAATACTCAATCCTGCCGCAAGCGCTGCACGAGGATGAGTTGGTGGGCGGCAACGCGTTGGTGGAAATGGGCACGTTTCTGGCCATTCTCGCCGGCACCATCGGTGCCGGCATGATGATGTCCGGCAGTGCCTACGCCAATTGGGTGGCGGGTGCGATTGTGCTGGTGGCCTGTGTCGGTTACCTGGCCAGTCGCGGCATTCCGCGCGCCCATGCGGCCATGCCGGAGCTGCAGGTGGACTGGAACATCTT
>NKIE01000149.1:1238-4644 GCA_002256055.1 Pseudomonas sp. PGPPP3
GGTTCTGGTTTCTCGGTGCCATCTACCTGACACAGATTCCGGCCTACGCCAAAGAGTGGCTGTACGGCGACGAAAGCGTGGTGACCCTGATTCTCACCGTGTTCTCGGTCGGTATTGCCAGTGGTTCGATGCTCTGTGAGCGGCTCTCGGGCGGCAAGGTGGAGGTCGGCCTGGTGCCGTTCGGCTCGTTGGGCCTGACGGTGTTTGGTGTGCTTTTGTGGTGGCACTCGGGTGGCTTCGCCGCTGGTCTTGAGCCGCACAACTGGCTGGCGGTCCTGGCAGAGCCACAGGCCTGGTGGGTGCTCGCTGACATCTTCGGCATCGGCTTGTTCGGTGGCTTCTATATCGTGCCGCTGTATGCGCTGATCCAGGCGCGCACTGCGGAGAACGAGCGGGCGCGGGTGATCGCCGCCAACAACATTCTCAATGCACTGTTTATGGTGATTTCGGCGATTGCCTCGATCCTGTTCTTGAGCCTGGCCAAACTGAGTATTCCGCAGCTGTTCTTGGCGGTGTCGCTGATGAACATCGCGGTCAACAGCTACATCTTCAAGCTGGTGCCCGAGTTCAGCATGCGCTTTCTCATTTGGCTGCTGACCCACTTCATGTACCGGGTCGAGCAGCGTAACTTGCAGGTGATTCCGGACGAGGGCGCAGCGGTGCTGGTGTGCAATCACGTGTCCTTTGTCGACGCGCTGCTGATCGGTGGCACCATTCGCCGGCCGGTGCGTTTCGTCATGTACTACAAGATCTACAACCTGCCGGTGCTCAACTTCATCTTCCGTACTGCCGGCACCGTGCCGATTGCCGGGCGCAGCGAGGACCTGCTGATCTACGATGCCGCGTTCAAGAAGATTGCCGAATACCTGCGTAACGGCGAGCTGGTGTGCATCTTCCCGGAAGGCAAGTTGACCACCGATGGCGAGCTGAATGAGTTCAAGTCGGGAATTGAGCGCATCCTCGACGAAACCCCGGTGCCGGTGATTCCTCTTGCTCTGCAGGGGCTGTGGGGCAGCTTCTTCAGCCGTGATCCGCACAAGGGCTTCTTCAAGCGCCTGTGGTCGCGTATCACCCTGGTCGCCGGGCAACCGCTGGCGCCGGAGTTGGCTAAGTGCGATGCCTTGCAGGTGCAGGTTGGCGCATTGCGCGGCAGCCAGCGCTGATCGTCTGAAAACGAAAAAGCCCGGCAGATGCCGGGCTTTTTGTTGGTGCGCGTATCAGATGCCCTGAGGAATCTCTTCGCCGCCGAGGGCGTCGAACAGCTGCGGCAGGAACTCGCCGAAGGTCAGCATCATCAGGGTGAAGCTGGCGTCCTGCTGGCTCAGGTCGTCATCGCCACCGTCTTGTTCGGCCTGGTCTTGCAGCAGGTCTTCGAAGCGCAGGCGCTTGACGATCATCTTCTCGTCGAGCACGAACGACAGCTTGTCCTGCCAGGCCAGTGACAGCTGTGTCACTTGCTTGCCGGTGCTGAGGTGCAGCTGGATTTCGTCGCTGGTCAGGTCCTGACGTTTGCAGCGAATGATCCCGCCGTCTTCCTGCGGGTCGCGCAGTTCGCATTCGTCGAGCGCGGTGAAGTGCTCAGCCGCTTGCTGGGTCTTGACCCATTCGGTGAGCACGGCGGTCGGTGCCATCTTCACGGTTAGCGGTCGCACCGGCAGCGAGCCGATGGCTTCGCGCAGGGTCGACAGCAGGTCTTCGGCGCGTTTCGGGCTGGCGGAGTTGACCAAAATCAGGCCTTGCTTGGGCGCGATGGCGGCGAAGGTGGTCGAGCGACGGATAAAAGCGCGGGGCAGGAAGGCCTGGATGATTTCATCCTTGAGCTGGTCGCGTTCCTTCTTGTAAACCTTGCGCATTTGCTCGGCTTCGATTTCCTCGACCTTTTCCTTTAATGCATCGCGCACCACGCTGCCTGGCAGGATGCGGTCTTCCTTGCGCGCGGCAATCAGGATGAAGTCCTGGCTGACATGCACCAGCGGAGCGTCTGCGCCCTTGCCGAAAGGGGCGACGAAGCCATAGGTGGTGAGCTCTTGGCTGGCGCACGGGCGAGCGGGTTTGGCGGCCAGGGCGGCTTGCAGTTCGTCAGCAACGAAGGGCAGATCCTGGGTAAGGCGATAAACAAGCAGGTTGCGGAACCACATAAGGATCACTCTCCATTTACAAAGCGCGCATTATTCTCTTCCGCCAGCAGATTGGCCAACCCTGTGCTAAGTCTTTGCTGCATCAGTAAAAATATTTTCGATTGGGGGTTGCCAGGTTCTCGAATCGTGTCTAGAATGCGCCCACTTCGAGAGTGAAGGGTGATTAGCTCAGCTGGGAGAGCAGCTGCCTTACAAGCAGCGGGTCGGCGGTTCGATCCCGTCATCACCCACCATAACTTTTGGGGTTACGCGCAGCGGTAGTTCAGTCGGTTAGAATACCGGCCTGTCACGCCGGGGGTCGCGGGTTCGAGTCCCGTCCGCTGCGCCATATTCGAAAGCCCTCAGGCAGAAATGCCTGGGGGTTTTTCATTTGCGCGGATTTATTTCGTGCGCCGAAACGCTCGTCGCAGCTTTTCGATCTTCTTCGCAGTTTCTGCCAGCTAACCCTCAGACGTTCCGCACATCAATCCTCCAAGTGCTTGAACTATTCGGCATTTTCTCGTTCAGATCGTGGGTAGCCAGTGATTGAGGCGGCCTGCTAAGCTCGCGTCTTCACTCGAATTGCCCCCTCAAGCGCAGGAACAAGGAATAAGCATGAAACAACATTTGGCAGCTGTAGCTCTGGTGAGCCTGGTTCTTGCGGGCTGTGATTCGCAAACCAGCGCCGAGCTGAAAACTCCGGCGCAGAAAGCTTCTTATGGTATCGGCCTGAACATGGGCAAGAGCCTGGCGCAGGAAGGCATGGATGATCTGGATTCCCAGGCGGTGGCCCAGGGTATTGAAGACGCCATCGGCAAGAAAGAGCAGAAGCTCAAAGACGACGAACTGGTTGAGGCGTTTGCCTTCCTGCAAAAGCGTGCCGAAGAGCGCATGGCTGCTCTGAACGACGAAGCGGCCAAGGCAGGCAAGAAGTTCCTTGAAGACAATGCCAAGCGTGAAGGTGTGAAGACCACTGCTTCAGGCTTGCAGTATGAAATCGTCACCAAGGCCGAAGGCGCTCAGCCTAAAGCCACCGATGTGGTGAGTGTGCACTACGAAGGTCGCCTGACTGACGGCAAGGTATTCGATAGCTCGATCCAGCGCGGTAGCCCGATTGATCTGCCTGTTAGCGGTGTGATTCCTGGCTGGGTTGAAGCCCTGCAGCTGATGCACGTTGGCGAGAAGGTCAAGCTGTACATCCCGAGCGAGCTGGCTTATGGCGCTCAGAGCCCGAGCCCGGCAATTCCAGCCAGCTCGGTATTGGTATTTGATCGGGAACTGTTGTCGAT
>NKIE01000149.1:4654-6985 GCA_002256055.1 Pseudomonas sp. PGPPP3
CAACTCGGTATTGGTATTTGATCTGGAACTGTTGTCGATCAAAGACCCGTCGGCAGCTGCTCCCCAGCAGTAAGCAGTAGCCTGGCACTCAGCGCCCCGTCTCGACGGGGCGTTGTGCATTCTACGGGTGAGAAAATCCTTGTCAGGGCTTGTTTGGTGCGGGTTTTCCAGTTGTTACTGTTACGGTTATGCACATTGACCTGCAAGGGCGGGTGTGTATCTGGGGTTGTCGTCACGGTACTTTGATTTTTATTTTAAGTTATTGATTTTATTCATTTATTTTTTCTGTTTAAAAAGTGTCCGATCTGTAGGGGAGCCCCGTATGGCGGGGCTTTGGTCGCTTTGTTAAGAATTTGTGCACAAGGTTATCCACAGCTTTTGTGGGTAACCTTGTGAAGCCAAGGCTGCGGGCGGTGGTTGGCAGATTGGCGTTGGCTTGAGCGCCCGACAGGGCATGCCTCCTGTTAAGATGGCGGCAATTAAGGAGTGTGCCAGCCCGTCTGGTGCTGCTTTCCATGGAGTCCCGAACAATGAATGTGCAAGTGATCGCCCGCGACGGTGAGCCGGAATACGCTGTATTGCCTTGGGCCGAGTTTCAGGCCTTGTTAAAAGCCGCCGGCATGCCGAGTAAATCCCCGATGGCTGAGCCGGCTGCGCCACAACCTCCTGTGGCTGCCTTGAGCCAGATGCGCAGTCTGCGTGAGGGCTTGGGTTTATCCATTGAGCAATTGGCTCGCACGGTCGGTATCAGCCCGTCCTACCTCGAGTTGATTGAAACCGCCGAGCGTCAACCCGACGCCGCCATCCGCCGCGCCCTGGCTCGTGCCTTGAGTGTCTCTGGCTGGAGCGATCCGTCTTGAGCGTGAAGATCAGTCGTCAGCATTGGCAGGCGCTGTTACTTGAGCTGGACGATGCCCGTCGCAAGCGCCATCTGCTGACCTATCGCGCGCTGGTGGAGCGTCTGGAGTTGCCGACGCCGGCAATGCAAACCCTGACCGCTGCATTGGAGTATCTAGCAGGTCTGGATGCACGTGCGGACCGGCCGCTGCGCAGTGCCCTAGTGATTAGTCAGGGTGCCAGCCGTTTGCCGCGGCCCGGTTTTTTTGACTGTGTGGGTCAATTGGGGCGCTTCAGCGGCGCGTCTGACGGTATCGCCGCCGCGTCCTGGCACGCCGCGGAAGTGGCGCGGGTATTTGAATTCACTTACCCCGAGGAACTCTGATGTTGTGGTCGCTGCGAGCACGCCTGGGTTATCTGCTGGCTCGGCGGTTGCTGGGCTGGCCCTGGCTGGTTAAACAGCCGCGGTCCTGGCACTGGATGCAGGGTCAGTTTGCGCGCATGGCCGCGCTCGGTGATGTAGCGGCACAAAGCTTCTATGGCCATTTGCTGCTGTTTCGCGGTCAGGGTCTGGGGGCTCGCGAGGAGGGCATGCGCCTGCTGCGCTTGGCAGCCCAGGCCGGTGACGGCAAGGCAGCCTATCAATTAGGCGTGTTGAGCCTGGCGGGCGATACGCGGCAGGCGGCTGATGGCCAGTTGGCTGCAAGCTGGTGGGTGATGGCTGCCGCGGCAGGCCATCCCTTGGCTGCTCGGCGGTTGGCAAGCTTGTACCGCGACGGCGCACCAGGACAGGAGCCTGATGCGTTATTGGCCCAGCGCTATGAGGCGCGCGCGGTCGAGCTGGGGCTCTGATTGCCCGTCATTAGCGTATCGACGATGTGCAGGCTGTAACCCGGCACCCCCTTGGCATGATGCTTGGCCTGTGATGCCAGTTCCGCCAATTGTCCGGCATCCAGCTGTGCGCAGGCTTGCGGGTGCAAGTGCACAACGCCAATGGACAGGGTCAACAAGCTGAATTCCTGACGCTGGCCCTGACGATTAGTTGCGCTGAAGCAACCTGCTTGCAAGTGTTCGGGCTTGTAGAAACGTCGGCATTGCCCCTGAAAATCCTCCTGCAACAGTTGCAAGCGCTTACGCCAGTCTTTTGAGCCGAGTACCAGGAGGAAATCATCGCCACCGATATGACCGACAAAATCACAGGTCGGGTCGACTCTTTCATTTAGGCACTGGGCTAGGCACAGCAAAACCTCATCGCCTTTTGCATAACCGTAGATGTCGTTGAACGGCTTGAAGCTGTCGATATCGACGTAGCAGATCATCGCTTCGCGCTCTTGCTGCAATACGCGGGTCAGGCACTGCTGGATTGGTACGTTGCCCGGCAGCAGAGTCAGCGGGTTGGCGTGTCGGGCTTGCTGGATCTTCAGTTCGGTAATCAGCTTGAGCACGTCAATCACCCGGCCGAGGCCGTGATAAACGCCTTTGTGGGTAATGATG
>NKIE01000150.1 GCA_002256055.1 Pseudomonas sp. PGPPP3
GAACGGTGTGAGATCACAGTAGCGATTCGCTGCGAACAGCAAAGCATTGACCAGGCATGGTTGCGCTTTGAGGTTAGCGACACCGGAATTGGCCTGAGCCCCGAGCAAAGCGGCAAGTTGTTTCAGCCGTTCTCCCAGGCGGACTCATCAACCTCACGTAAGTACGGTGGCACAGGGCTTGGCTTGACGATCAGCCAACGCCTGGTGGAATTGATGGAAGGTGAAATCGGCTGCGACTCTGAACTAGGCGTTGGCAGCACGTTTTTTATCCGTGCCCCCTTTAAGCTGCAAAGCCAGCAGCGCCAACTGCTGGTTGATGGCGATGGCCTGCTCGGCCTGTCGATCCTGGTGGTCGATGACAATGCCAGCGCCCGAGGCATTTTCCACAGCATGCTCAGCTCGCTGAAGTTTGCTGTGACCGCGGTTAGTTCTGCGCGCGAGGCCATCAGTGTGCTCGCTGACGCCAGCGCAGCGGGGCAGCCCTACCGACTGGTGCTGATGGACTGGATGATGCCGGACATGGACGGGGTCGAAGCCATTCGTGCAATTCGCAGTGACAGCCGTATTGGCGACACACCTTTTTTCGTGATGGTCACGGCTTACAGCCGCGATGAGCTGCTGGAGCGTCTGGCCAATATTCCGGTGGCCGGCGTGCTGATCAAACCCATCACGCCATCGTCGTTACTCGATAGCATTCTCAACACCTTCGGCCAGCAGGCGCTGGCGCGGCCACGTAAGAAAGAGTTACTGGCTGAGGTGCACGAAGCGCGTCAGGCACTGCAAGGCGCCTTTCTGCTGCTGGTTGAGGACAACCAAGTGAATCAGGAAATGACTGTGGAAATTCTCGCGCGTGGCGGGATTCGCGTGGATGTTGCCTGCAACGGCGCCGAAGCACTGTCCATGGTGGCCCAAACGGCTTATGACGGTGTCTTGATGGACTGCCAGATGCCCGTGATGGACGGTTTTGAAGCAACCCGCAGAATTCGTGCACAACCCCATTTTGCCCACCTGCCGATTCTGGCCATGACCGCCAATGCCATGGCCGGCGACAAGGAAAAATGCCTGCAAGCGGGGATGAATGATCACATCGCCAAGCCGCTTGATGTCAATCAGCTATTCATCACTCTGCAGCGTTGGGTCAAGTCATCCGGCAGTCAGGGCGCACAGGCAGATCTGACGACAGAGGATGGCCATTTACCGTTGATTGCCGGCCTGCAAATGGACGCCGCCTTGCAGCGTCTGGACGGCAATAGTGCCTTGCTGCGCAAGTTACTTAAGCGTTTCTGCGAAACCCAGGCCGACAGCCTGGAGCGTGTTCGCGCGGCACTTGCTGAGCAGGACCGTGAAGGGGCGATACGCGCGGCGCACTCGCTCAAAGGTCTGGCCGGCAATATTGGGGCTCGTGCCTTGATGCTGAATGCTGCGGAACTCGAAGCCCAGTTACGCCATGGTCGTGATGAAGAGGCTGAGTTGAATCTGCAGGGACTGGTACTGGAACTGCAAGGATTAATCACCCAAATTGAGCAAAGTCTGCAGGCCACGCCTTTGCTGGCTGAGGCCTATTCGGGCTCTATTGATATGCCTGACGAGGTGGACCTGCTAACCCTGCACAAAGGTCTTGAGCGCCTGGAATACCTGCTACGCGAGGACGATGGCAGAGCCGGCGAATGCTTAACAGAACAGCTTGCTGGACTGACAAGCCTTGGCTGGCAGTCCCAGGCTGAGGACTTGGAGCGTTTGATTGGTCGCTACCAGTTCGATCAGGCACTACAGTTAGTACAGGCGCTACGCCAGCGTATGGCTCCACCTGCTGGATTGGAGTGAAGCCCTCCGGGCCTCGCAAGCTCAATCAATGAGGAGTAACAGTGAGCACTGATAGCTCCCCAAGCACAATCCTGCTGGTCGATGACATGGACGACAACATCGCCATCCTCAATGCCGTGCTATCGCCTTTTTACCGTATCCGAATAGCCTTGAGCGGCGAGAAAGCACTGAGTATCGCCGCTTCGGCCAACCCGCCGGATCTGATTCTGTTAGATGTGATGATGCCGGGTTTGAACGGCTACCAAGTCTGCGAACAGCTTAAAGACAATGCCGACACCCGCTCTATACCGGTGATTTTTGTCACTGCCATGACTGAAGTAGAGGACGAGCGTCATGGCCTAGAGTTGGGCGCTGTGGACTACATCACCAAACCTGTCAGCCCGGCTATTGTGCTGGCTCGGGTACGTACCCATCTGGCGCTCTACGATCAAAATCGCGAGCTGGCCCGTCAGGTCAATGAGCGCACGGCCGAGCTGTTCAACACCCGTCAGCAGATCATTCGGCGCCTGGGGCGCGCTGCCGAGTTTCGTGACAATGAAACCGGCAACCACATCATCCGCATGAGCCATTTCTGTCGACTGATCGGTTTGGCTGCAGGACTCGGCGAAAAAACGGTGGAAGTTCTCTACAACGCATCGCCCATGCATGATGTCGGCAAGATCGGTATTCCCGATCATATTCTGCTCAAGCAAGGTCCGTTGACTGCTGACGAGTGGGAAGTTATGAAGTGCCACCCACAAATGGGCGCCGACATAATCGGCCAGCACACCGATGAGTTGTTACAGAGCGCCTGGGCGATCGCTCTTTGCCATCATGAAAAATGGGACGGCAGCGGCTACCCCAATGGGCTTAAGGGTGACGCCATTCCGTTGTTGGCTCGTATAGCGGCAATGGCCGACGTGTTCGATGCGCTAACCACTGAGCGTCCTTACAAACACGCCTGGACAGTAGAGGCCGCCGTCAGCCATATCGAAGCTCAGGCCGGCAGCCATTTTGACCCTGCGTTGATCGACCCATTCAAAAGCGCCTTGCCAGAGATGCTCCGCATCCGCGAACAGTTCGCCGACAGGCATGGGGCATTGGATGATATCGATGGCATTGCACTACCTGCCAATGCCTGAGAGCTAACAGCTTTTCAAGTACTCGCTTAATGGTCGAGGCCGTTCGACGCCATAGCCCTGTACATAATCAACCCCCAAGGCAGCCAACTGCTCGCGGATGCTCTGCGTTTCGACGTATTCGGCAATGGTCTTGCGGCCAAGCACATGGGCGATTTCATTGATCGACTTGACCATGGCCAGGTCGCTGGGTGAACGCTCGATTTCCTTGACGAAACTACCGTCGATCTTGACGAAGTCCACCGGCAACCGCTTGAGGTACTCATAGGAGGAAAATCCAGTACCGAAGTCGTCGATGGAAAAGGTGCAGCCGAGCTTTTGCAGCTGGCGAACAAAATCTGCAGTTTTAGTCAGGTTGGCTACTGCGGCGGTTTCGGTCAGCTCGAAGCAGATACGTTCGGGGGGCACCGGATACTGCTCAAACAGGTTTTCGATAAAGCCCTGCAACTTGTCGTCATTGAGGCTGCTGCCGGACAGATTGATGGAGACACCACTGGTTCTTTGCCAAACCTGTGGGTACTCGGCCAGCTCGCTGAATGTGCGCTTGAGCACCCAACGATCTACCTTGGTCATCCGGTGATAGCGTTCGGCGGCGGTGATGAAATCCAACAGGTTAATGTCGTTTTCCATGACCAGCAGCAGTTCGTAATGAGGCAGCTGTTGATGATTGCTGTTGGCCGGGGCGATTTGTTGCATACGCATGCTCAACTCGCCACGTTCAATGATGCCGTCCACCCGTGAGGCAATAGCCATAAGGCTGTTTTGCGCGCCATCTACGGTCTCATCATAAATATGCACACGGTTGCGGCCTGAGTCCTTAGCAGCATTACAGGCAGTCTGCAGGTCGCAAAAAATATTGGTCACATCGCGGCGTTCACTGCTCAGCACCAGGCCCAGGCTCATGGTCAGGCTGCGATCCTGGCCCTGCCAATGAAAGGTTTGAGACTCCACCGCTTGGCGAAGTTTATCCGCAACTCTATAGGCCTGGTCACCCGCGGTTTTCGGCAAGGCCACGGCAAAGTCGGCACCGCCAATCCGCGCAAGAGTTGACTCAGCAGGTAACTGAGCGCGAAGCAGTGCTGCTAACTGCTTGAGGTATGTATCGCCTGCCAAGGGGCCGCAGCTTGAATTGAGTAGGCTGAACTGGTCGATATGGCCGTAAATAAAGGCGTAGCTATCGTACTGGTTAATTGTCTGCGCTACGCATGCTTCAAAACTACGGCGGTTGTAGACGCCTGTAAGTTCGTCATGGCTACGGGCATGGGCGATGTCGCGATAGAGCTGGCCAACAACGCTTTGCAGGTGATCCCTCACCACGTTGGGTGGTGTCGTTGTGGAAGTACCAATCCAGCCGCTGGCCAAGCGCTGCATGAGCTCAAGGCTGTTGAAACTGCCAGCTTCGTGACCCTGGCGATCGGCGAGGACAAAATGGTCATTGGCCGGGTTGGCCCAGATCAATTGCAGGGCTTGCCCACTCTCCGTGCTAAGCCAGTCGCCGGTACTCAACTGTTGCAGGCGTTCATGCCAGCGTTGCTGCTCAGGGGCGAGTGAAGCCACCGTGTCAGGCTCGGTGGAAAACGGAGTGGCGATCAGTTCGATGGGTTCTAACCCTTGCAGTTGCAACTGCAGGTGCTGCAGCACCGGAATGTGTTGGTACTGGCCCGGTAACAAACTTTCGACCTGACGGCGCAACAACTCCAGCACCTGATCGACTTCGTAGGCGCGCTCCACTGCCAGGGCGGTATCGCCATTGACGTGAGGTGTCGTTTGTAACCAGCCGCTCAGCTGACGGATCACTGCCAGCTGATCCAGCCAATCCTGACCCTGTTCACCTTGGCGCAACAGCGCGTGCACCATCAATTCCTGCCAGCCTGCGTCGAGCCACTCGATCAGTACTTTCGGTATTTGCGAGCCGAGCACCTCGGATAATGTGCACTTCACCTGACGGCGAGCCTGCTGCAACTTGTCGCGGCCCCGGTGGTATTGCAGCACGCGCTCGGCATTATTGTTGTAGGCCCGTTGCTGGGCGGCCAGCAGTTGTTCCAGCTGCTCGTCGTAACGGCTGAAGACCCGGCTATCGCCCTGGTACTCGCTGACAATCTGGTCGATCAATTGCTCCATCCGCCGATCCAGTACCAAGTTGGCTGGCTCGGCGAAATCGCAAAGGCGCATCATTTTGTCCAGGCTGGCGCGTACCGGGTGTAGCGGGTCGGCAAACGCAGCTGGGTCTAGCATGACGGCCTGAGCCACCGGCGCCATCAGGCGACGCAACGCCGGCTTAACCCCTGGAGCGATAACCTCCTCATGCTCAATGTGCTGAAAGAGTTCGGCCACCAATTGGGCGTCCTGGCACTGCTGCGGTGATGGCTGCAGGCCAGCAGCTTGCATGGCGCCGAGGAAGCTCTCGGCGGTCCAGCCGTGCTCAGGACAGGGGAGCGCCTGCAAGTGAGGCAACGCCTGTTGCAACTGCGTCAGGGTCACAGCCTGAGCAGCACTGTTTGCGACTCGGGCCTCGCCACGCAGCGGAGTCAACTGTTTGATCGCCTGGTAACTGTTGTTCAGTGCCGTGCTGGCATGCACGTGTGGGGGGGCGGTATTGGTAACGCTCAATGCCGCACGACGAGGCAAAATCGCAAAACGGGCAAATACGCCATCCAGCTGTTCCAGATAGCCCTTCAAGTCCCGACCTAAGACATCAACGCAGCAGTGGTAGAACACCTCGCGAATAGCACCCGGCTGTTCATGCAGGCGCAGTTCGGCTTGCACGTTGTGCAAGAGAAACTCCAGCGACAGCGGGTTGTCGCTGTCTTTCTTCAGCCCGCTATCGATCTGTTCCAGGCAGTTACATACGCGCCACTCCAGGTTGCCAAGTGGTACACGCAAAGCGCGGGCGATGCGACGAATGTCGAGCATCGCCTCGACCTCGATGTCGTCTACCAGGTTCCATTCACTCAGATCACTTGGCGGCGTAGTCAGCGGCACGCTATGGCACAACCGCTGGCAAATACTGGTGGCTGCATTCAACTGCACGACGTTACGCAGACGCTTACACACGCGTAAGAAGTCTATGTAGGTTTGCTCTTCCTTATTGCTACCGGCATGGATGCGCTGTTGTTGCAGGCGCTCCATCAACTCATCCAGCAGCCGTTGCAGCGGCAACGGTAACTGGCGGTTAATCACCTGGCACAAGGCATCGATCACGGTCTGGTGCTGCGGCATGTGCATTCCAAAGCCCTTGGCGCGACTGACTTCGCTTTGACTATAGCCAAGTGTCACGTTCGTGAACCGGGCAAACGTTTAATAGTGTGTTGCCTTATGTACTGAGGTTCAGACCATCAAACACTGTCTGGTCGCGGCATTCTGAACAGTCCCTCAGGGCCCAGCTGAAAGTAGTCCGCAGGCCCACCGCCACGCAGGATTGGTTGCGCCGCAGCAGTGTCGTAGATGCCGTCCTTGAGCAAGTGTTTGGCAATGTGCACGGCTACCACCTCACCCAGAATCAGCCAAGTTGGGACCAAACTACGGTCGTGGCGCTGCAACTGGATGATCTGAGTCAGCCGGCATTCGAACGACACCGGGCTTTCCTGCACGCGCGGCACGTCGATCAGTCGCGAGGCCACAGGGGTTAGCTGGCTCAGAGCAAACTCATCGACCCCAGGAGCCACGGCCGCGCAACTCTGGTTCATCGCCGCGGCCAGCGGGCGGGTGGCCAGGTTCCAGGCGAATTCGCCGGTCTGCTCAATGTTATTGAGGCTGTCCTTGCGTCCGACACTGGCAAAGCCAATGATCGGCGGCAGGTAATTGAATGCGTTGAAAAAACTGTAGGGCGCCAGGTTCAGTCGCCCTTGGTCATCTTGCGAAGAAATCCAGCCAATCGGCCGTGGGCCGACGATGGCATTGAACGGATCATGGGGCAGGCCGTGGCCTTGTGCGGGTTCGTAGTAATAGATGTCATCGGTCATGGCACAGACCTCGTGGCGGGAATCGGTAAAATAACGATTTGTTGCTGCACGCGCTAACCAACACCGAGCGC
>NKIE01000151.1 GCA_002256055.1 Pseudomonas sp. PGPPP3
CACTTCCTCGTCGCGGATGATCGCGCCGATGGTGGTGCCAGGCGGCAGGGCGATGTCTTCGATCATCCGGCCGACCACTTTGCTGGATTTGCTGTCACCGTGGGCAATCGCCTCGATGGCCTCGGCGGCGCCGCGGCGCAGGGAGTGAACGCTGACGATGTCGCCACGGCGCACGTGTGTCAGCAAGGTGCCGATGGTGGCCAGCTGCGGGCTTATGGCGATGTCGATTTGCCCGCCCTGCACCAGGTCGACGTAGGCCGGGTTGTTGATCAAGGTCATCACCTTGCGCGCGCCCAGGCGCTTGGCCAACAGCGAGGACATGATGTTGGCTTCATCGTCGTTGGTCAGCGCCAGGAAGATGTCGGTGTCGGCGATGCTCTCTTCCAGCAGCAGGTCGCGGTCCGAAGCGCTACCCTGCAGCACGATGGTGCTTTCCAGGCTGTCGGACAGGTAGCGGCAGCGGGCCGGATTACGCTCGATGATCTTCACCTGGTAACGGCTTTCGATGGCTTCGGCCAGGCGCTCACCGATGTTGCCGCCGCCGGCGATGATGATGCGTTTGTTGCTGTCTTCCAGGCGGCGCATCTCGCTCATCACCGCGCGGATATGGCCCTTGGCGGCGATGAAGAAGACTTCGTCGTCAGCCTCAATCACAGTATTGCCCTGGGGCAGGATGGGCCGGTCGCGGCGGAAGATTGCGGCCACACGGGTGTCGACGTTAGGCATGTGGGCACGCAACTGGCTCAGTTGCTGGCCCACCAACGGCCCGCCGTAGTAGGCGCGCACCGCCACCAACTGGGCTTTGCCCTCGGCAAAGTCGAGCACCTGCAGGGCACCGGGGTATTCAATCAGGCGCTTGATGTAGTTGGTCACCACCTGCTCGGGGCTGATCAAAACGTCCACCGGGATGGCGTCGTTGTCGAACAGGTCGTTGCGGGTCAGGTAGGCCGATTCGCGCACCCGGGCGATTTTGCTCGGCGTGTTGAACAGCGTGTAGGCCACCTGACAGGCGAGCATGTTGGTCTCGTCGCTGCTGGTTACCGCAATCAGCATGTCGGCGTCATCCGCGCCGGCCTGGCGCAGCACGGTGGGGAACGAGCCACGGCCGACCACGGTACGGATGTCCAGACGATCGCCGAGGTCGCGCAGGCGCTCGGTGTCGGTGTCTACCACGGTGATGTCGTTGGCCTCGCCGGCCAAGTGTTCCGCCAGCGTGCCGCCGACCTGGCCGGCACCGAGAATGATGATCTTCACTGCACTACTCCTGTGGACGCGGCGTGGGCGGCGTCGACACCGTTCATTAACCTTGGGGCGCCGCTGCGATCTTGATCAGCTTGGCATAGTAAAAACCGTCGTGGCCGTCTACCTGGGGCAACAACTGACGACCGTGGGCCTGCTTGAGGCCAAATGTCCCGTCAATATCCATCTCCCGAGCGCCTGGCGTGCGCGCCAGAAAGGCGCCGATGTTGTCACTGTTTTCTTCCGGCAGCACCGAGCAGGTGGCGTACAGCAGGATGCCGCCGACTTCCAGGGTGGTCCACAGGGCGTCCAGCAACTCGCCCTGCAGGGTGGCCAGGGCGGTGATGTCGCTGGCCTGGCGGGTCAGCTTGATATCCGGATGGCGACGAATCACGCCGGTGGCCGAGCACGGTGCGTCGAGCAGGATGCGCTGGAACGGCTTGCCGTCCCACCAACTGGCGAGGTCACGGCCGTCAGCGGCGATCAGCTCGGCCTCAAGGCCCAGGCGCGCGAGGTTTTCGCGCACCCGCACCAGGCGCTTGGCCTCCAGATCTACACCCAATACATGGGCCAGTTTGGGCTCGGCTTCCAGCAGATGACAGGTCTTGCCGCCGGGCGCGCAGCAGGCATCCAGCACGCGCTGGCCGGGGGCCAGTTGCAGCAGGTCGGCGGCCAGTTGCGCGGCCTCGTCCTGGACACTGACATGCCCGGCAGCGAAGCCCGGCAGGCTGGTGACATCACAGGCCTGGGCCAGCACGATGCCGTCGCGGCTGTAGGAGCAAGGGCTGGCGGCAATGCCGGCGGCCGTTAGCTCGGCCAGGTAAGCATCACGGCTGCGCAGGCGCCGGTTGACCCGCAAAATCAGCGGCGGGTGGGCGTTGTTGGCGGCGCAGATGGCCTGCCAGTGCTCCGGCCAGTTGGCCTTCAGGGCCTTTTGCAGCCAGCGCGGGTGGGCGGTGTGCAGCACCGGGTCGCTGTCCAGGCTGGCGCAAATGGCCTCGCCGTCGCGTTGGGCATTGCGCAGCACGGCATTCAACAGGCCCTTGAGGGAGGTCTTTTTCAGTTTGTCGACGCAGGCGACGGTCTCGCCAATCGCCGCGTGGGCCGGGATGCGCGTGTAAAAGAGTTGATAGAGGCCGACCAGCAGCAGGGCTTCAACATCATGGTCGGAGGCCTTGAAGGGTTTTTGCAGCAGCTTCTCGGCAATCAGGGCTAGGCGTGGCTGCCAGCGGGCGGTGCCGAATGCCAGGTCCTGAGCCAGGCCGCGATCGCGCGCGTCGACCTTGTCCAGCAACGGCGGCAGGCTGCTGCCCAGCGACGCCTTGCCGGAGAGCACCGAGGCCAGGGCGCGGGCGGCGGCCAAACGGGGGTTCATGCTGAGGCCCCGAGCAGACTGCCGACAGCGAATTGCTCGCGGCGGCTGTTGAACAGATCGGCAAAGTTCAGCGCTTTGCCACCGGGTAGTTGCAGGCGGGTCAGACGTAAGGCGCCGTCAGCGCAGGCGACGGTCAGACCATCCTTGCTGGCCGCGAGTATTTCCCCCGGCGCTCCACGACAGGTGTCCGGCTCGGACACCAGCTGTGCGGCCAGTACTTTTAGCGGCGCGCCGTTGAGGCTGCTGTGGCAAATCGGCCAAGGGTTGAAGGCGCGAATCAGGCGCTCCAGCTCCACGGCCGGGCGGCTCCAGTCCAGCAGCGCTTCGTCCTTGTTCAGCTTGTGCGCGTAGGTGGCCAGGCTGTCGTCCTGCACCTCGCCGCTCAGGCTGCCGGCGGCCAGGTCATCAATGGCCTGCAACACGGCGGGTGGGCCCAGCTCGGCGAGGCGATCATGCAGGCTGCCGCCCGTGTCGTCAGCACTGATAGGCGTGCTGACCTTGAGCAGCATCGGCCCGGTATCCAGGCCGGCTTCCATCTGCATGACAGTGACGCCCGATTCACCATCACCGGCCTGGATCGCGCGCTGGATTGGCGCGGCACCGCGCCAGCGCGGCAGCAGCGAGGCGTGACTGTTGATGCAACCGAGGCGTGGAATATCCAGTACCACTTGCGGCAGGATCAGGCCGTAGGCCACCACCACCAGCAGGTCGGGCTTGAGCGCCGCCAGTTCGGCCTGGGCGGCCGGGTCGCGCAGGGTCTGCGGTTGGTAGACGGCAATCTCGTGCTGCAGGGCCAATTGCTTGACCGGGCTGGGCATCAGTTTTTGCCCGCGGCCAGCCGGGCGATCCGGCTGGGTGTAGACCGCGACGACTTGATAAGGGCTGTTCAGTAGCGCCTTCAGGTGCTCGGCGGCAAATTCCGGGGTGCCGGCGAAAACGATGCGCAGGGGCTGGGTCATGGTTGTTCGCCTGATCTGTGGCTAAAGAAAAAGGCTTGCCGGGGCAAGCCTTTGGGGTCGCGGGTCATTCTTGCTGGCGGTGTTGTTTTTCCAGCTTCTTCTTGATCCTGTCGCGCTTGAGGGTCGACAGGTAGTCGACGAACAGCTTGCCGTTGAGGTGGTCGCATTCGTGCTGAATGCACACCGCCAGCAGGCCTTCGGCAATCAGCTCGAAGGGTTGGCCGTCACGGTCGAGGGCCTTGATTTTGACTTTTTGCGGGCGATCGACGTTTTCGTAGAAGCCCGGCACCGACAGGCAGCCTTCCTGATATTGGTCGACTTCGTCAGTCAGGGACTCGAACTCGGGGTTGATAAACACCAGAGGTTCGCTCTTGTCTTCAGACAGGTCCATCACCACCAGGCGCTTGTGTACGTTGACCTGAGTGGCTGCCAGACCGATGCCGGGGGCGTCGTACATGGTTTCAAACATGTCGTCGATCAGCTGGCGCAGGTCGTCGTCGACCAGCTCCACCGCTTTGGCGATGGTGCGCAGGCGTGGATCGGGAAACTCGAGGATGTTCAGAATCGCCATATGCGTTTGTGATGCACTTGTGGAATAAAGTCAAAATCCGCTGCTAATATGCTGAGCAGCATTGAAAAACGGCTTCAGGCTGCGGCTCCCTTGGGTTTTGGGCCGGCCATCAGGCGTTCCACGCGAAGACACATAATAAAGGGATTCACCGTATGAGGAAATCACTACTCGCCCTGCTGCTGCTCGCTACTGGCGGTCTGGCCCAGGCGGACGTCCAGCTCAAGGCCGGGCATCCCGAGAACTATACGGTGGTCAAAGGCGATACCCTTTGGGACATCTCCGGCCGCTTCCTCAGCCAGCCGTGGAAATGGCCGGAACTTTGGCATGTCAATCCGCAGATCCAAAACCCGAACCTGATCTACCCAGGCGATACCCTCAGCCTCACTTACGTGGATGGCCAGCCGCGCCTGGTGCTCAACCGCGGCGAGTCGCGCGGCACCATCAAGCTGTCGCCGCAGGTGCGCAGCACGCCGATGGCCGAAGCCATTCCGACCATCCCCCTGGAAGTCATTAACGCCTTCCTGTTCAACAACCGCATCGTCAATAGCGACGCCGATTTTGCCGGTGCGCCTTACGTACTGGCCGGTGGCGGTGAAAGCGTGGTGATGGGTGCTGGGCAGAAGATCTACGCTCGCGGCGTATTTGCTGATCAGCAGCCGGCCTATGGCATCTTCCGCCAGGGCAAGAGCTACAAGGACCCGATCACTAAAGAATTTCTCGGCATCAACGCCAACGTCATCGGCAATGCTGAAGTGCTGTCCAGCGAAGGTGATGTCACCACCCTGGGCCTGACGCGAACTAACGAAGAAGTGCGCCTCGGTGACCGTTTCTTCCCCACCGACGAGCGTGCAGTCAACTCGACCTTTATGCCGCGCGAGCCGGCTAGCCAGGTGAATGGCTTGATCATCGACGTGCCCCGTGGCGTCAACCAGATCGGCTTGATGGATGTAGTCACCATCAACAAGGGCCAGCGCGACGGCCTGACCGAAGGCAGTGTGCTGGCGATCATGAAAACCGGCGAAACTGTACGCGATCGCGTCACCGGCCAGCAGGTCAAGGTGCCAGATGAGCGTAGCGGTTTGCTGATGGTGTTCCGCACTTACGACAAGATCAGCTACGGCCTAGTGTTGACGGCCAGTCGCGATCTGGCCCTGATGGATAAGGTTACCAACCCGTAACAATCAAGCCCCGCCAAGCGGGGCTTTTTATTGTCTGCAGTATTTTGCTCCCTTCGATCAAGGATGATCGTCATGCCCTCACTCTCGCCGGCTATTTCCCCTGCCGAACTGGAAGCCCGCTTACGTCTGCACAGCCTGCCGCAATTGGGCCCACGGCGGTTTCGCCGTTTGCTGGAAGCCTTTAGCAGCGCCTCGGCGGCCCTGAGTGCGCCGGCTACGGCTTGGCGCGCGCTGGGTTTGCCGGCGTGCTGCGCTGAGGCACGCCGCAGCAGTGCGGTGCGCGAACAGGCGGCCGCGGCGTTGCTCTGGCTGGAGCAGCCCCAGCAACAGCTGCTGATGTGGGATGGACCCTCCTACCCCGCGCTGCTGGCGGAACTGGATGACGCCCCGCCGCTGCTGTTTGTTGCAGGCGCTGCGGACATTCTGCAGTTACCGCAATTGGCGATGGTGGGTAGCCGACACGCCTCGCGGCCGGGCTTGGATACTGCCCAGGCGTTTGCCCGCAGCTTGGCTCAAGGCGGTTTTGTCATCACCAGCGGCCTGGCTCTGGGGATTGATGGTGCGGCCCATCAAGGCGCGCTGGATGTGGCGGGCAAGACCGTGGCTGTGCTCGGCACCGGCCTGCAGTGTTTGTATCCGCAGCGCCATCGGCGCCTGGCCGCCAGTATCGTCGAGCAAGGCGGCGCCCTTGTGTCGGAGCTGCCGCTGGACTGCCCGCCTCAGGCCAGCAACTTTCCGCGGCGCAACCGCATCATCAGCGGCTTGTCGTTGGGCGTGCTGGTGGTGGAGGCAAGCCCTTCCAGTGGTTCGTTGATTACCGCGCGCCTGGCTGCCGAACAGGGGCGCGAGGTGTATGCCATTCCCGGCTCCATCCACCATCCCGGTGCCCGTGGCTGTCATCAGCTGATTCGCGATGGCGCCACCTTGGTGGAAACCGTCGAGGATATTCTCCAGGCCTTGCGTGGCTGGCAGCAGCCGGTGCTCGCTGTTGAACACCGCGCGGCAGTCACGCATCCGCTGTTGGCCCTGCTGCATGCCGCGCCCCACAGCAGCGAAGGGCTGGCGGCGGCGCTGGGTTGGCCCTTGCCCGAGGTGCTGGCGGCGCTGACCGAGCTGGAGCTGGACGGTCTGGTGTGCAATGAGGCCGGCCGCTGGCTGGGCCGTAGCGGTTAGCCCCGGTACACTGCGCCGCAGTTTTTATTGGGGTGTAATGCGATGGTCAGTAGTTGGCGCGTGCAGCAAATGGCGCAAGTGGTTCGCCGTGGCGGGGTGATTGCCTACCCGACTGAGGCTGTCTGGGGTCTGGGTTGCGACCCGTGGGACAGTACTGCGGTGTATCGCTTGCTGGAGTTGAAGCAGCGGCCGATGAGCAAGGGCCTGATCCTGGTGGCGGACAACATTCGTCAGTTCGCCTTCCTCCTCGCCGACTTCCCGCACGTCTGGCAAGACCAACTGGCCAGCACTTGGCCGGGACCGACCACCTGGCTTGTGCGGCACCAGTATCGTCTGCCCGAGTGGATTACCGGCTGTCACCCAGGCGTGGCCATACGGGTCAGCGATCATCCGGTGGTGCGCGACCTGTGCGCCCTCACCGG
>NKIE01000152.1:0-3465 GCA_002256055.1 Pseudomonas sp. PGPPP3
CTGCTGTTCCGTCGCAACTCGCAAACCGGCGCCGTGGAATGCAAAACCCACAAGTCGGCCATTGAGTTGAACGAAGCCCTGCACGCCCACAACTAAGCCGCTCTTGTAGGATGGGTTGAAGCGCGCAGCGCTGATACCCATCACCACGGTGCTCTTATGGGTATCGCTTCGCTCAACCCATCCTACGGTTCCAACATGCTGCTTAATTCTCCCTGGCGTTCCGACTTTCCGGCCCTTACTGCGTTCGCCAGCGAAGGTCAGACCTATCTGGACAGCGCCGCCACTGCGCAAAAGCCGCAGGCGATGATTGCGGCGCTGACCGACTATTACCAACACGGTGCCGCCAATGTGCACCGCGCCCAGCACCTGCCCGGCGAACGCGCCACCCGTGCCTTTGAGGCCGTTCGCGAGCAAATCGCCCACTGGCTGAACGCCGCCAGTAGCGAGCAGATCATCTTTACCCGCGGCAGCACCGAAGCCCTCAACCTGCTGGCTTACGGTTTGGAGCATCAATTCCAACCTGGCGACGAGATCGTCATCAGCGCCCTCGAGCACCACGCCAACCTGCTGCCCTGGCAGCAACTAGCCCAGCGCCGGCAGCTCAAGCTGGTGGTGCTGCCACTCGATCAGCACGGCGACCTCGACCTCGGCGCTGCCGCCCAGCTGATCGGCCCGCGTTGCCGACTGTTGGCCGTCAGCCAACTGTCCAACGTGCTCGGCCGCTGGCTGCCGCTGGCGCCATTGCTGGCCCTGGCCAAGGCCCAGGGCGCACTGACCGTGGTCGACGGCGCCCAGGGCGCCGTCCATGGCCGCCCGGACCTGCAGGCACTGGGCTGCGACTTCTATGTGTTTTCCGCCCACAAGCTCTACGGCCCGGACGGCGTTGGCGTGCTCTATGGCCGATCCGAGGCCTTGGCGAGCCTGAACCATTGGCAGTTTGGCGGCGAGATGGTGCAGCACTGCGACTACCAGCACACCCGCTTTCGCCCCGCGCCCTTAGGTTTTGAGGCCGGCACGCCGCCGATTGCCGGGGTGATTGGCCTCGGCGCCAGTCTCGACTACCTGAACCGTCTGGATGCCCACGCCGTGGCTGCCCACGAAGCGGCCCTGCACCACCAACTGCTGACCGGCCTCAACGCTCGCACAGGCATCCAGTTGCTAGGCACCCCACATGTCGCCCTGGCCTGCTTTAGCGTGACCGGCGTGCACCACAGCGACCTGGCCCAGCTGCTCTGCGAGCAAGGCATCGCCGTGCGTGCCGGCCAGCACTGCGCCATGCCCCTACTGGCCAGTCTTGGGCTTGGCGGGGCGATTCGCGTCTCCCTCGGTCTATATAACGACAGCAGCGACCTAACGTGCTTCTTCAACGCCCTGGATCAAGCCCTGGAGCTGTTGCAATGAGCCTGCCGGCGACCGCCAGCGAAGCCCTGCAGGCGTTCGCCGCCTGCCCCGGCTGGGACCAACGCGCGCGCCTGCAGATGCAGTGGGGTGAGCACCTTGAACCGTTGAGTGCCGAGCAATGCTGCAACGATCATCTGGTGCAGGGCTGCGCTAGCCAGGTGTGGCTACTCGGCCAGCAACACGAGGGCCGCTGGCACTTTCAGGCCGCCAGTGACGCCCGCCTGCTACGGGGTTTGCTGGCCCTGCTGCTGGCGCGGGTCAATGGCCTGACGAGCGAAGAGTTGGCCGCCGTCGACCCGCTCGACTGGTTCACCCAACTAGGCCTAGGCCGCCAGCTCTCGCCGTCGCGCAGCAATGGCTTGAATGCCGTGCTGCAACGCATGCGTGCCCTCAGCCAGGGACCTGGCAGCTAATACTGCGGCACCCAAGCTGCGGCTTCGCCGCGTTCCAGGGCCTCTTGCAGGCGCTGCAACTCGCCATTCGCCTGCAAGGGCTGCAAGGCGGCATCGAAGGCCTGGCGCAACTGTTCACCCTGCTGATCCTTGCGAAACAACAGGCCCATTTGCGCGCGGCTGACCGGCTGCGGATCATGGGTGATTCTCTGTTGCTCCTCGACAGTAAACAAGCGCCGCAACATGGCATAGCCTACTGCCCGATCCTGCAAGTGCACATCCACCCGACCGGCCAACAGCAGGCGCATGCCCATATCTTCCTTGCTGCTTTCCTGAATTTTCAGAGCCAGGCTCTGCCGCGCGCTATCAAAGCCCGGCCCATAGGAGTAGCCCTTGGTGAGCGCAATTGTGTAAGCCTCAAAGTCACTGAACTGACGCCAGTTAAAGGCTTTGTCGCGCACATGAAAAACCGCTGTTTCAGTGCGCACCAGAGGTGCCGAACAGAAACTGAATAGCTGACGCTCTGGACTGCAGATTTACGGCGCCAGCCCATCCAGCCTGCCCGTCTTGAGCAGATGAACGCCACGCAGCCAAGGATAATAATGATATTCAACCCGGTAACCGGCGCGACTGAAAACCGCCGTGATCAACCGCCCAAGCGGTCCGGCATCGGCGCGCTGCTGCTCCACATAGGGTGTCCATTCGCTCGTACCAATGTGCACCAACTGCTCGGCCTGGACCTGTGCACTGAGCAGCAGAGCAAACCCAGCACACCGTCCCACACAGCGCAGCCAAGTGATAACAACCGCCATCGCCAGCACCTCCCAACCCACCTAAAGCGACTACCCTGCAGCATCCAGGGCCGCACATCCGCGTTTCAATGGTCGACTACAGGTAAGAGTCTAGGCCTGAATCAGCCGCCGCCATTACCGCCTGGCGGCAACTCAGGACGGCTCCGCACCCGCCGCCCTAGCGCGCTCGGACGGCCGACGGGTACCGGCCACCAGGCGGTCCACGGCCTTAGCGGCGGCGACCATGCCGAACGTGGCGGTCACCATCATCACCGCGCCAATACCGCCGGCGCAGTCCAGACGCACGCTCTGGCCGTCAAAACGTTTTTGCAGGCAGATGCTGCCGTCTTCCTTCGGGTAGCGCAGCTGCTCGCTGGAAAACACGCAGACGACGCTGTAATTGCGCCCCGGCGTACGCGAGAAGCCGTAATCGCGGCGCAGCAACGAGCGCACCGACGAGGCCAGCGGATCATTGAACACCTTGTTCAGATCGGCCACCTGGATCTGCGTCGGGTCCAGCTGACCGCCAGCACCGCCGGTGGCGATGATGCGAATCTTGCGCAGCTTGCACCAGGAGATCAGCGCCGCTTTGGCCGCCACGCTGTCGATGCAGTCGACCACGCAATCGAGCTCGGGGGTGATGTACTCGGCCATGGTCTCGCGGGTGACGAAATCCGCCACCGCATGCACCACGCAGGCCGGGTTGATGGCACGAATGCGTTCGGCCATGACCTCGACCTTGGCCCGACCGACCGTATCCGTCAGGGCCTGAATCTGCCGATTACTGTTGCTGATGCACACGTCATCGAGGTCAAACAGGGAAATCTCGCCCACCCCCGAGCGCGCCACAGCCTCGGCCCCCCAGGCGCCCACGCCGCCCA
>NKIE01000152.1:3475-6885 GCA_002256055.1 Pseudomonas sp. PGPPP3
GAGGCCTACCAGGGAAATCTCGCCCACCCCCGAGCGCGCCAAAGCCTCGGCCACCCAGGAGCCCACGCCGCCAATCCCCACCACCGCCACATGGGCCGCAGCCAGGCGCTCGGCGCCTTCGCGGCCGTACAGCCGGGCCACGCCGGCAAACCGCAATTCATCAATACTCATGCCGCCACCTCGAAAATCAGCCGGCGATTATAAAGCCGAGCGGCCTGAATGACGCGACATAAGTCTGCCCAGCGGCGTGACGGTCTATAGTTGCCCGACCACCGATCGCGGAGCCCGGCATGCGCAACTTCAGCTTCTATAACCCAACCAAAATCCACTTTGGTGAAGGCCAGATCGCCAAACTCGGCAAGGAGATCCCACCGGGCAGCCGCGTGCTGGTCACCCACGGCGGCGGCAGCATCTTCAACAACGGCGTATGGGCTCAGGTCGAGCAGGCGCTGCAAGGCTTTAGCATCAGCCGCTTTGGCGGCATCGAAGCCAACCCACAGTTCGACACCCTGCTGCGCGCCGCCGAGCAAGCCAAAGCCGAGCAGTGCGACTTTATCCTGGCCATCGGTGGCGGCTCGGTCATCGACGGCAGCAAGTTTATTGCCGCCGTGCTCTGCTACGACGGCGACCCACTCGACCTGCTTACCGGCACCAAAGCCAGCGCCGCACTGCCTCTGGGCTGCGTGCTGACCCTGGCGGCCACAGGCTCGGAGAGCAACCCACACGGGGTGATAACCCACGCCGAGCGCCAGGAGAAGCTGCCGTTTTTCAGTCCGCTGCTGTTCCCGCGCTTTGCCATTCTCGACCCACGCTGCACCTTCAGCCTGCCACCACGACAGATCGGCAACGGCGTGGTCGATGCCTTCGTACACACCATCGAACAGTACCTCACCTACCCGGCCGATGCGCCGCTGCAGGACCGCTATGCCGAAGGCCTGTTGCTGACTCTGATCGAGGAAGGCCCCAAGGCCCTGGAAAATCCAGAAGACTACAACGTGCGCGCCAACCTCATGTGGTGCGCAACACAGGCCCTCAATGGCCTGCTCGGCTGCGGCGTGCCCCAGGACTGGGCAACCCACATGATCGGTCACGAGCTCACCGCCCTGTACCACCTCGACCATGCCCAGACCCTGGCGGTGATCCTCCCCGCCCTGCTGGCCGAGCGCCGCGATAGCAAACGCGCCAAGCTGCTGCAATACGCCGAGCGGGTCTGGCAGCAACGTGAAGGTAGCGAAGAGCTGCGTATCGACAACGCCCTGGCGGCCACTCGCGAATTCTTCGAACTCATGGGCGTCGCCACTCGCTTGAGCGCCTATCAACTGGATGGCGGCGTCATTCCGCAGGTGCTGGCACAACTCAAGCAGCACAAACTCACCAGCCTGGGCGAACACCGCGATATCGACCTGGAAGTCAGCGCGCGAATTCTGCTGCGCGCTCTTTAGCTCAACAGTTAATGCTGTCAGATCGTGCGCACACAGGTGCGCACTGGCGAACTTAAACCCGCTTTACCAGTCTGATGCGGGCGTGTTCTGCACCACGGCCATCCGAGCATCTGCGGGAGCTATACAGTCACCGGAGGCCGGGGTAGGATGCGCGCCGACTGGCGCAGGCCGGCATGTCCCTCGTTCCACCCTTTGGAACCCAGAATCCCTATGTCATCGCGTAAATTTGGTCTCAACCTGGTGATTTTCGTCGCAATCGCGGCGCTGTTCACCGGCATCTGGGCGCTCTACAACCGGCCGGTCAGCGCACCGGAATGGCCAGAGCAGATCTCCGGTTTCTCCTTCTCGCCGTTCCGGCTGGACCAGAACCCGCAGAAGAACACCTACCCCAACGACGAACAGATCCGCGCGGATCTGGAGTTGCTGAGCAAGCAAACGGACAACATCCGTACTTACTCGGTGGAAAGCACCCTGGCCGACATTCCGCGCCTGGCCGAAGAGTTCGGCCTGCGCGTGACCCTCGGCATCTGGATCGGCACCGACCTGGAGCGTAACGAACGCGAGATTGCCAAGGCCATTGAACTGGCCAACAGCACCCGCAGCGTGGTTCGCGTGGTGGTCGGCAACGAAGCCTTGTTCCGTGAAGAAATCACCCCAGAAGACCTGATCGTCTACCTCGACCGCGTGCGCGCAGCTGTAAAAGTGCCGGTGACCACCTCCGAGCAGTGGCATATCTGGGACAAATACCCGCAACTGGCCAAGCACGTCGACTTGATCGCCGCCCACGTCCTGCCGTACTGGGAATTCATCCCGATGGAGGACTCCACCGAGTTCGTCCTCGAGCGCGCCAAGGACCTCAAGAAGCTGTTCCCGCAAAAGCCCCTGCTGCTCTCGGAAGTGGGTTGGCCGAGCAATGGCCGCATGCGTGGCGGCGCCGAAGCCTCTCAGGCCGACCAGGCCATCTACCTGCGCACCCTGGTCAGCACCCTGAACGCCAAGGGCTACAACTACTTCGTCATCGAAGCCTTCGACCAGCCGTGGAAGGCCAGCGAAGAGGGCTCTGTGGGCGCCTACTGGGGCGTCTACAACGCCGCTCGCCAGCCAAAGTTCGCCTTTGAAGGGCCGATTGTGGCCATCCCGCAATGGCGCGTACTGGCCATCGGCTCAGTGGTCATGGCCCTGCTCGCTCTGGCCCTGCTGCTGATCGACGGCAGCGCCATGCGTCAGCGCGGCCGCACCTTCCTCACCGTGGTGGCCTTTGCCGGCGGCTCGGCGATGGTCTGGATCGGCTACGACTACAGCCAGCAATACAGCACCTGGTTCAGCCTTACCGTTGGCGGTCTGCTCGGTCTCGGCGCCCTCGGCGTGTTTATCGTACTGCTCACCGAAGCCCATGAACTGGCCGAAACCGTCTGGCTGCATGCCCGCCGCCGGCCATTCCAGCCGGTACTCAGCGACAGCACCTTCCGGCCGAAAGTATCGGTACACGTGCCCTGCTACAACGAGCCGCCAGAGATGGTCAAGCAGACCCTCGATGCCCTGGCCAACCTCGACTACCCCGATTTTGAAGTCATCATCATCGACAACAACACCAAGGACCCGGCGGTCTGGGAACCGGTTAAAGCCTATTGCGAAGAACTGGGGCCACGCTTCCGCTTCTTCCACGTGGCACCAATTGCCGGTTTCAAAGGCGGCGCACTGAACTACATCCTGCCGCACACCGCGCCGGATGCCGAAGTGGTGGCGGTGATCGACTCCGACTACTGCGTCGACCGCAACTGGCTCAAGCACATGGTGCCTCACTTTGCCGATCCGAAGATCGCCGTGGTGCAATCGCCCCAGGACTACCGCGACGGCGAAGAAAACAGCTTCAAGAAGCTCTGCTACGCGGAATACAAAGGCTTCTTCCATATCGGCATGGTCACCCGTAACGACAGTGACGCGATCATCCAGCACGGCTCCATGACC
>NKIE01000153.1 GCA_002256055.1 Pseudomonas sp. PGPPP3
TGAGCCGCTGTTGGAGCGCAGCTTCATGGCACCTGGCTATCCCTATGTGCCGGCAGTGGCGCTGGCCCTGGCCCTGGTGTGCCTGGCAGCAATGGTTTGGTTTAACTTCACCATCGCCCTGGTATTTGTCGGCTTTATGGCAGTGGGCTTCGTCTACTTCCAGTTCACCTCGCACCACCGTGCAGCCGCAGCCGAAGATGTGCTGCTGACTGGCCAAGCTGTATAACAACAGCATGCTGAACCCAAGGCCCGGTTCGCCGGGCCTTGTCTTTTCTGCCACAGGATTTCGCCATGCCTTATCAGACCACTGTCGGCCATCTGACCTACCGCTTCGCGGACCTCAAGACCCTGCTGGCCAAAGCCAGCCCCGCGCGCTCAGGCGATTACCTCGCAGGCCTGGCCGCCGCTACCTATGAAGAACGCATGGCGGCCAAGATCGCCCTGGCCGACGTGCCACTGACCACCTTCCTTAACGAAGTGCTGATCCCTTACGAGGCCGATGAAGTCACCCGCCTAATCATCGACCGCCACGACAAAGCCGCCTTCGCCCCCATCAGCCACCTGACGGTTGGCGACCTGCGCGACTGGCTGCTGCTCGACGCCACCGACAGCCTCACCCTAGCCGCCGTCGCCCCCGGTATCACCCCGGAAATGGCCGCGGCCGTGAGCAAGCTGATGCGCAATCAGGACCTGATTCTGGTGGCCAAGAAGTGCCAGGTGATCAGCCGTTTTCGCAACACCCTCGGCCTGCCCGGCCATCTGGCGGTGCGCCTGCAACCCAACCACCCCACTGACGATGTGCGCGGCATCGCCGCCAGCCTGCTGGATGGCCTACTGTATGGCTCCGGCGACGCCACCGTCGGCATCAACCCGGCCAGCGACTCACTGCCAACCCTGATGCGCCTGTGGCAGATGCTCGACGAGGTACGCCAGCACTTCGACATTCCCATGCAGAGTTGCGTGCTCACCCACGTCACCACGCAGATCCAGGCCATCGAAGCCGGCGCGCCGATCGATCTGGTGTTCCAATCGATTGCCGGCAGCGAGAAAACCAACAGCAGCTTCGGCGTCAGCCTGAGCATTCTCAAAGAGGCACACGAGGCCGCCCTGAGCCTTAAGCGCGGCACCGTTGGCGACAACTGCATGTACTTCGAAACCGGCCAAGGCAGCGCCCTGTCGGCCGGCGGCCATCATGGTGTAGACCAACAAACCTGCGAGGCCCGTGCCTATGCCGTGGCCCGCGAGTTCAAACCGCTGCTGGTCAACACCGTGGTCGGCTTTATCGGTCCGGAATACCTCTACGACGGCAAGCAGATCATCCGCGCCGGGCTGGAAGACCACTTCTGCGCCAAACTGCTGGGCCTGCCGATGGGCTGCGACGTCTGCTACACCAACCATGCCGAAGCCGACCAAGACGACATGGACACCCTGCTGACTCTGCTCGGTGCAGCCGGGATCAACTTCATCATGGGCGTGCCGGGCGCCGACGACGTGATGCTGAACTACCAGAGCACCTCGTTCCACGACGCCCTGTACCTGCGCAGCGTGCTCGGTCTCAAGCGTGCACCGGAATTCGACGCCTGGCTGACGCGCATGGCCATCACCGAACCGTCCGGGCGTCTGCGCGAAATTGGCCGCGGCCATCACCTGCTACAACAACTGCCGCATCTTTCTGGAGCTGCCTGATGAGCGATCTGACCCAAAGCAACCCCTGGGATGAGCTGCGCGCTCACACCTCGGCACGCATCGCCCTCGGCCGCGTCGGCTCCAGCCTGCCCACGAGTGAAGTGCTGAAATTCGGTCTGGCCCACGCCCAGGCCCGTGATGCCGTACACCGCCCACTGGACTTCGCCGGCTTGCGCGAGCAGTTGGACAACGCCGGCTTTCGTACCTTGCAGGTGTGCAGCGATGCCCCAGACCGGCCCACCTACCTGCTGCGCCCGGACAAAGGCCGACACCTGCAGGATGACTGTTATTCGCGGTTAAGCGCGCAAGCACCCGCCCCCGAACTGGCCATCGTGATAGCCGACGGTTTGTCCTCGATTGCCGTGCAGCGCCACGCCTTGCCACTGCTGGAGTTGTTTCGCCAGCGCTTCGACACCGACTGGGCCAACACCCCGGTGGTGCTAGCAGAACAGGGCCGCGTGGCGATTGGCGACGGCATCGCGGTGGCGTTGCGCGCGCGCCTGGTGATCGTCCTGATCGGCGAACGACCAGGCCTGACCTCGCCGGACAGCCTTGGCCTGTACCTCAGCTATCAGCCACAAGTGGGGATGATGGACAGCCAGCGCAACTGCATCTCCAACGTACGCCCCGAGGGCCTGCCCTACGAACTGGCGGCGCATAAACTGGACTACCTGGCGCGCCAGGCCCTGCGCCTGCAATTGTCCGGGGTGGAGCTAAAAGACGACAGCGACCTGCTGCAGATCAAACAAAGCAACTAAGCCGCCGAACTAAATGCCTGCCACGGCGCTAGGGGCATACACTGGGGCTCAACCTAACCTGTGGAGCGTTTCCCATGCCTTGGTACGCCTGGCTCATCATGGCCCTAGCTCTGGGCTCGATTCTCGGCGGCCTGCTGCTGTTGCGCGACAGCGCCGGCAAGCTACCGCTGACGGAAGAACAACTCAAACGCGTGCACGAACGCAATGCGGAAATGGACGCCAAGGACGCTGAACAGCGCTGAGGCAAGTCCCTACGGAGTAATGGCACGCACCGAGCGCCCCATTAGCACAACAGAGAATTCACTCTCTTTTTGCAAAGCGTCAGATCTGACTTAGCTCAGTCGCTGCCGAAGCGCGGTACCAAGGTTGTAAATGTCTAGTGGATCGGTCTAAGTGCGCTGAGTTTCTCTAGACTTCTCGGCAGCGTTCCTCGAACTCCTCCAATGGCATCGGTCTGCCAAATAGGAAGCCTTGGAAGTTCTGGCAACCGTTATCGAGCAGGAACTGGCGCTGCTCAAAGGTCTCGACCCCTTCGGCGATCACCTTGAGCTTGAGTTTATCGGCAAGGGCGATGATTACCCGAGCGATGTCGGCATTGCCGGGCTCAATGAGCGCGTCGCGGACGAACGACTGGTCGATCTTAAGCTGTTCCAGCGGGAAGCGATTTAGGTAGCTGAGCGAAGAGTAGCCTGTGCCGAAATCATCCAGTGAAAAGCTTATGCCGTGGCTGCGAAGGCGATTCATCTTGGCGATGATGTCTTCAATATTCTTGGCCAGCATACTTTCGGTCAGTTCCAGCTTAAGGCGCTGCGGGTTGGCACCGGTTTCCTGGAGAATGCCAAGCACCTGTTCGACGAAGGAGTCCTCGTGCATCTGCTGGGTGCAGACATTCACCGCGAGGGTGATATTCGCCAGCTCCGGCTTACTGGCCCAGATGGCGAGTCGTTGGCATGCCTCACGCAAGACAAATTCGCCAAGCGGCAGGATCAAACCAGTGGCTTCGGCCAGCGGAATAAACTCAGCCGGCGAGACCATGCCGCGGCTTGGGCTGTTCCAGCGCACCAAAATTTCGCCGCCGATCACCTGCTCGGCGACGTTGACTTGTGGTTGGCAGTAGATCAGTAACTCGCCGCGCTGCAGACCGTCGCGCAGGTCCTGCTCCAAGGCCACGCGGAGGTCGACGCTGGCCTGCATGCTCGGGTCGAAGAAGCGCAGGGTGTTACGCCCTTCAGCCTTGGCCTGGTACATGGCCACGTCGGCCTGCTTGAGCAGTTCCTCAAGGCCCGCCGTGTGCTGGCCGAACAGGGCGATGCCAATACTTGGCGTACTGCGGTATGGGCGCTTACTGAGGCTGTAGGGCCGGTTCAGTTCAGTGAGAATCTTCTGCCCGATCATCTCCGCCTGCAGCGCGGTTTCCTGCGACTCATCGCTAAGGTCTTCGAGCATCACCACGAACTCGTCGCCGCCCAGGCGCGCCACGGTGTCGACCTCGCGCACGCTGTCGCTCAGACGTTGCGCCACCTGCTGCAGCAGCTGGTCGCCCATGTCGTGGCCTAAGGTGTCGTTGAGTGCTTTGAAGTTGTCCAGATCGATGAACAGCAAGGCGCCCTGGCTTTGGTTGCGCGCGCAGCCGAGAAGGGCCTTCCGTAGCTGTTCCATAAGCAGGTGACGGTTGGGCAGCTCGGTTAGGGCATCGTAATAGGCCAACTGGTGGATGCGTTCCTCTGCCAGCTTGCGTTCCGATAGATCAGTATTGGTGCCGGAAACGCGTAACGCCTTGCCGTCATCGTCACGCAAGATGAAACCGCGCGACAGCATTGGCACATAGTGACCGTCCCTGTGTCGCAGGCGGAATTCCAGCTCGAAACTCTGCACGCTGGAACTGAATATACGCGTCAGACTGGCCCCGACCCGCTGTTTATCGTCCGGATGCAGCAGGCTGTCCCACAGGGCAATGGTCGATGGCTGCTCTTCGACCTCTAGACTGATCATCTGCCACCAGCGCGGCGAGTAGTACACGCTCTGATTCTGTAGATCCCAGTCCCATGGTGCGTCGTTGGAGCCCAACAGCACCAGACGCAGACGCTCCTCAGATTTGCGCAGGGCCTGCTCAGTGCGCTTGAGTTCGGTGATCTCCGTGAAGCACACCACCACCTCAGTGAGCTGACCGCCGTTGTCCAGCACCGGGAAGGCGTTACATAAGGCCCAAACCAAACCGTAGGCATCGTTGCGCTTGATGCCTACGACCAGATTCTGAATGGGCTGGTGGTCACGCAGTACATGGTTGACTGGGTAATTCTCCAGCACCAACGGAGTGCCATCGGCATTTAGGAACTGCCACTGCGGGTCGATGGCCTCCAATCCACGCATCTGTTCAAGGGTCAACCCCAGCAGTTGGCAGGCGCGCGCGTTGGCATGGAGGATTTCAGAGTGCGATCCATGTACCACGACGCCAGCGGGAATATGTTCGATCAGGTCGAGATGGCGCTGTTCGCTTGCCTGCAGTTCAAGTTCAATTTCCTTGCGAATGCTGATGTCGTGCAGGGTTCCCATGCAGTGGCTGAAAGCACCGGAAGCGGTATGTAGCGATACTAGATGCAGCTCGGCCCAATAAAGTTCGCCATTCGGTCTCTGCTGCAAAAGCTCACCCTGAAAGTTGGACTGACCGGCCAGGGCTGACAGGAATGCGGCTTGATGCAGGGGCGTACTCAGCGGATGCAACAGGAATTCTGCGGGCTTGCCGATCAGTGCGGCTTCATTGAACCCGCAGAGATCTAGCAGGGCGGTATTAACCATCACCACTTGTTGCAGGTGGTTGATGATGAACAAGCCCTGAGGCAGCTCTGCCATCAGTGTCGGCGCGAGTTCTCGCAATGCGTATGATGCGGTCAGATCAGCACTCATGGTGTCTTGCCGGTATTCGAAAATCAGAGCAGCAGCTTAGCTGCGCCTATCGGATGAGCATAGATTAGTGAGGGGCATCGTTATGATTTTCAGCAGAGAAATGACTAGCCAGGGCAGACGCTCCGCCCGCTGAAATCTGAATCGCCTCGGCTTTTGTAGGCACTAAATGAGCGCTTTTGGCCGGTTTCTGCCTTTTTCAACTGGCCACTGTGGATCAGCTGCATCCCTTCAGCGCATGACTGACCACGCTCTGAATGGCACCCGCTGATATCCATCAACTGCAAACGATGGATCAGTGGCGATGCAATTGGGTGGTCAAATCAGTGCAGTTTGCAGTTTGCTGCACGTACTGCTGCTCAGCTATCCCCTGCGCCTGACCTGAGCCGTAACGCACAGGTATTAGGGGCGGGCAACCTTGCGGCTCTGGGTGAGGTCGTATTGTCGATACAGCGCACTCAACTGGCCGCCATCGCGCAATTGGCGGAGTAGTCCGCGCAGAGCTTGCGCGCTGATGGGAGCATTGGGCCGTAGCAATGCCTGATGCCGATAGACCTGATCGACCCGTTCCGACACCAGCATTTGCGTGCGCTGCTCGGGGTAACGCAACAGGTAACGATGCAGGTAGGAGCGCGTGACCACGGTAAGGTCGGCACGCTCACGCAGCACCATCAGCAAGTTGCTGTCATGGGAATAGGTCAGTACCGCCTTGAACTGCTTAGCCAGGTACTCAGGGTCAGCATTGAACTGGGCAAAGCCATAGTGATAGCCGCTATAGAGCGCCAGACGCTTGCCGCTGAATTGGGAAAAGTACTCCTGACCACGACCGGCCTCGGCCTTGGCCACGTACACCTCGACGTCCTGAACCTGTAGGTCAAAGGTTTCATGGGCCGTGTTTTGCCAGCCCCAAGTGGGCGACTCAAACATAATCAGGTCGTAGCGCGCGCCCTGCAAATCACGAAAGCGCCGAGTTACTGAAGTGGGTACCAGCACAAACTGGTAATCGCTCTGCTGGTTGTTCAACGCAGTCAGTAGATCGGGCAACAGCCCTTGTGGCGCTTCGGACTCGGGCTTGTTCACATAGGGCGGGAAATGGTACGCCCCGACCTTGATCAACTGCGCCGCCAACAAGGGCTGTGCAGCCAACAGGCCAAGCACGGCCAACAACAATCGACATACAACTGGCACTGCACACCCCCGAAAACCACATCTTTGGTAAGTGTAACCGAAGAGTTACAACATACGGGGGCGCAATGATGGCAAATGGCCGGCTAGATCAATAAAAAGCGACTTCAACTGTCTTTGATCACCAGTGACAGGGCTTCATGGGCCAACTGATCGAGGGTCATCGGCCCTTCAGGACGAAACCAGGTGGTGCTCCAGGACAGCGCACCCGTGAGGAAGCGACGAATGATGAACGGATCGGCCTTGAAGTAGCCGGCGGAACGGGCTTCCTCCAGCACGTCCAACCAGCTCTCCT
>NKIE01000154.1 GCA_002256055.1 Pseudomonas sp. PGPPP3
GCATTGCTCTGCTGCCCCTTCAAACTCAAGATTTCAATGCTTCGGCTAGTTTCGCGAGTTTGCCGCGAACTGAGCCATCGATAACCAGGTCGCCGGCGCGGATTACGACGCCACCAATCAGGCTGGCATCCTCCGCGGCGTGCAGACGCACTTCTCGGCCGAGCCGTGCACTGAGAACCTTGGCGAGTTTGTCTTGCTGTTCATCGTTCAACGCGAACGCACTGGTAACATCCACATCGACCGATTTTTCCTGTTCGGCTTTGTACAGCTCGAACATATCGGCGATTTCCGGCAACAACTCCATACGGTTGTTTTCCGAAACGATGCTAAGGAAGTTACGCGCCTGGGCGTCGAACTTGTCACCACACACCTCAACAAAGGTGGTGGCCTTTTCTGTACTCGTCAGACGCGGCGCTTTGAGCACGCGCTGCATGGTGTCGTCTTGCGACACCGCAGCAGCGAGGCCCAGCATTGCCGACCAGTTGGCCAGCTGCTGATGGGCTTGGGCGTACTCGAAAGCAGCTTTAGCGTAAGGTCGGGCCAACGTGGTCAGTTCTGCCATGATCGCCCTCGCTTAGATTTCGGCTGCCAGTTTGGAAACCAGCTCCGCATGCGCGTTTTGGTCGATAGTAGCGCCCAGAATCTTCTCAGCACCGCTGACAGCCAAGCCACCCAATTGGGCGCGCAAGGCATCTTTGATACCGTTCAGTTCCTGTTCGATCTCGGCCTGAGCCTGAGCCTTCACACGTTCAGCTTCGACGCGAGCCTGATCTCGGGCTTCGTCAACAATCTGAGTACCGCGTTTCTTGGCCTGCTCAATGATTTCAGCTGCCTGAGTTTTAGCTTCGCGCAGTTGCTGGGCCACTTTATCGTGGGCCAACTCCAGATCACGAGCTGCTCGGCTGGCAGCGTCAAGACCATCAGCGATCTTCTTTTGACGTTCACGCATAGCAGTGATGACCGGAGGCCACACATACTTCATGCAGAACATGACAAAGATGAAGAACGCAACGGACTGACCAATCAGGGTTGCATTAATGTTCACGCCAACACCTCGCTCGTTCGTTGTCAGTCATTCTCGAAAGCGAGAATTACTGGGCTACTTGTGCCAGGAACGGGTTAGCGAAGGTGAAGAACAGAGCAATACCCACACCGATCATGGTTACGGCGTCGAGCAGACCGGCAACGATGAACATTTTAACTTGCAGCATTGGGACCATTTCCGGCTGACGCGCTGCGCCTTCCAGGAACTTGCCACCCAGCAAACCAAAGCCAATGGCGGTACCCAGGGCACCCAGGCCAATCAGCAGTGCAACGGCGATCGCGGTTAGACCAACTACAGTTTCCATCTTTCCTCCCGACTTTTTACGTCGTATTGGTTAAGGTTTTAGTAAAGCGGTAAAGCAAAAGGGGTTTCGCCCTTTCGGGCACCTCTCCCGAGGAGAGGTCATTAACAGTGCAAGGCGCTGTTAATGGTTATCTTCATGCGCCATGGCCAGATATACGATGGTCAGCATCATGAAGATGAACGCTTGCAGGGTGATGATCAGGATGTGGAATACCGCCCACGCCCATTGCAACGCTACACCCAGGCCGCTCAGCAGCAGCAAGCCGCTACCGAACATTACGGCGATCAGGATAAACACCAGCTCGCCTGCATACATGTTGCCGAACAGTCGCAGAGCCAGAGAAATCGGCTTTGCCACCAGGGTCACGAACTCGAGCAGGAAGTTCACCGGGATCAGAATGATCTGCACAACCATGTTCTTGCTGCTGAACGGGTGCAGGGTCAGTTCGCCGATGAAACCACCGATGCCTTTAACCTTGATGCTGTAGAAAATGATCAGTGCAAAGACCGACAGGGCCATACCCAAGGTCGCGTTTGGATCAGTGGTCGGTACGGCACGGAAGAAGATGTGCTCATTACCAGTGATCATCACAGCCAGCATCGGAATCCAGTCCACAGGCACCAAATCGACGGCGTTCATCAGGAAAATCCAGACGAAAATCGTTAGGGCCAACGGTGCGATCAATGGATTGCGTGCATGGAAGGTGTCCTTGACGCTGCCGTCAACGAAATCGACCATCACTTCAACGAAGTTTTGCAGGGCACCTGGCTGACCGGAAGTCGCCTTGCGGGCGGCCATGCGGAAAATCAGGATAAAAATCAGACCCAGTGCGACAGACCAGCCGAGGGTATCGACGTGGAAAGCCCAAAAGCCCATTTCTTTTGCCTGTTCGGCGGTGTGGGCGAAGCCCCAGTCGCCAGATGACAGACGACCGAAGGTCAGGTTCTGCAAGTGGTGCTGGATATAGCCCGAAGCGGTTTCTGCTGCCATGGTTGCCTCAAACGCTCTAAGGTCTCGAAAGTCGTCTTCTCATCAGCACGGGTGCAAACCAGCTGACCGCTTGGGTCAGGATGAACACGCCAAATACCGCCAGCGGATCCAATGGTTTTACCCCTGCAAACGTCAGTGCAAAGAGCACTGCCGTTAGAATCAGTTTGCCCGCCTCGCCGGCATAAAAAGACCGCACGATGGCTTGAGCTGCCCGCGCACCGCTAAAGCGGAACGCCTTGTGGGCGAAATACAGATTGGGCAGCCAAACAATCAAACCGCCGCACAATCCCGAGTAACTCGCTACTGGGCCACGCCAGCCATACAGCACGGCAGCAGCTAACAGTAGTACAACCAGCTGAGCCAGCAATACCGGGAACACCGGTAGTCGATGGAAGGCTGGACGATTCGACCTGCGCACATCCATCTCACTCACCTCTGGTGTCGGCCGCTCTGCTCACAATCTGGCATAGTTTGTGCCGATAAAATGCGCGCAGAGTATAGGGGCGCTTCCCCCCTCATTCAACCGCAAGATGGCGATTAACCGCCAATTACGCAGGCTCGGGATGTTTCAGCGTATGTGCGCCAAGACACCCTGCAGTTCATCCAGTGAGCTGTACTTGATGACCAGTTGCCCACGGCCCTTCTGACCATGCTTGATTTGCACTGAAGCCCCCAGCCGCTCGGCCAGGCGCTGCTCCAGACGACTGATGTCCGGGTCGGCTTTTACCACCTCGGCCGGCTGCTCTTTGCTGTTCAACCACTGGCGTACCAGTGCTTCGGTTTGGCGCACGGTGAAGCCGCGTGCGACAACATGTCGCGCACCTTCAATCTGCCGTTCTGCCGGTAAACCGAGCAGCGCGCGGGCGTGGCCCATTTCCAGATCGCCATGGGAAAGCAGAATCTTGATCTCTTCCGGCAAGGCGATCAGACGCAACAAGTTGGTGATGGTGACCCGCGATTTACCCACCGCTTCAGCCACTTGCTGCTGGGTGAGCTGGAATTCCTGCTGCAGTCGCTGCAAGGCGACTGCTTCTTCGATGGGGTTAAGGTCTTCGCGCTGGATGTTCTCGATCAGCGCCATGGCAATGGCGGCCTCGTCCGGTACTTCGCGAACCATCGCTGGCAGCTTGTCCAGACCAGCCAACTGGCTGGCACGCCAGCGGCGCTCACCGGCGATGATCTCAAAACGACCGCCGTCAATTGGCCGCACCACGATGGGCTGCATAACACCTTGGGCCTTGATCGATTGCGCCAACTCTTCCAGCGCTGAGGGATCCATGTCGCGGCGCGGCTGCTACTTGCCGCGCTGGATCAGGTCCAGAGGCAGGTACTGCAACTCGCTCTTGTCGGCCTGCAGTGCCTGTTCTTCCAAGGTATTGACGTTGGTGCCCCCCAGCAGGGCATCCAAGCCGCGTCCCAGACCTCGTTTTTTGACGGCCATGCAAATTCCTTAAGCGGTTGCGGTTTTGGCGCTGACCCGCTGGCGACGAACCAGTTCACCAGCCAGGGCCAGGTAGGCGATAGCGCCTCGGGATTGCTTGTCGTAGACCAGTGCTGGCATGCCGAAGCTCGGCGCTTCGGCCAAGCGCACGTTACGTGGGATAACCACGTCGTACAGCTTATCGCCAAAGTGTTGCTTGAGCTGCGCGGAAACATCGTTGGTCAAACTGATGCGCGGGTCATACATGGTGCGCAGCAGCCCCTCGATCTTCAGGCTCGGATTGAATAGCTGGCTGATACGCTGAATGCTGTTGACCAGATCACTCAAGCCTTCCAGTGCGTAATACTCACACTGCATGGGGATGATCACCCCATCGGCAGCGACCAGCGCGTTGACCGTCAACATGCTCAGTGCAGGCGGGCAATCAATCAGGATGTAATCATAATTCTCGCGGATCGGCGCCAACGCGTTACGCAGGCGGCTCTCCTTCATATTCATTTCCAGCAGAGCGACTTCAGCAGCGGTCAGGTCACGGTTGGCCGGCAACAGCTGATAACCGCCATGCTCGGAGAACTGCATGGCTTCGCCAACAGTGCTTTCGCCGATCAGGACGTCGTAAATAGAATGCTCAAGGGCGTGCTTGTCGATGCCGCTACCCATGGTGGCGTTGCCCTGTGGATCGAGGTCGATCAACAGCACACGGCGCTTGGTGGCTACCAGTGACGCCGCCAAATTGATGCAGGTGGTGGTTTTGCCCACACCGCCTTTCTGATTGGCGATTGCGAATACTTTAGCCATGCTGCCGTTCCCCCTAGACCAAGCGACGCAGTATCAGCAGATGGCGCTGACCTTGGCAACCGGGAACCTTCAACACGTGGGTGGCGCTCAGCTGGAAGTCGTCCGGCAGAGCCTGTAACTCGTCATCTGGGTGAATACCCTTCATCGCCAGCCACTGAGTCTGCCCATCACCAAGATGACGGGTCCAGTTGGCGAAGTCTTCCAGGGCACTGAAGGCCCGCGAGCAAATGCCGCTAAATGGCTGTTCAGGGGTAAAACCTTCGACCCGGCTGTGGATAACTTCAAGATTAGCCAGCTTCAGCTCGTGTTTGACCTGAGTGAGGAAGCGGGTTTTTTTGCCATTGGAGTCCAGCAAGGTGAACTGCCGCTCCGGGAACATGATCGCCAGGGGGATCCCCGGCATACCGCCGCCGCTGCCGACATCCAGCCAGTTATCCCCAGCAGTTTCCACATGGGACACCACGCTGAGGCTGTCGAGCAGGTGGCGCGAGACCATTTCGTCCGGATTGCGCACGGCCGTCAGGTTGAACGCCTTGTTCCACTTGATCAGCAGAGCCAGATAGGCCAACAGCTGAGCATGTTGGCTCTCGCTCAGACTCACGCCCAACTGCTCGGCCCCCTGGGATAACTCTGCTGCGTGTTGTGCGGTAACCGAGGACATCAGGCGCTTTGCTCCAGGTGCCGGCCAGCGCCGCGCTTTTTCAAATGGATCAGCAACAGGGAAATCGCCGCCGGGGTGACGCCTGGAATGCGCGAAGCCTGACCCAAGGTCTGCGGCCGCGACTGGCCAAGCTTGTGCTGGATCTCCTTGGACAGACCGGAAATAGTGGCGTAATCGATATCGGCCGGCAGCTGAGTATTTTCACTGGCACGCAGGCGGGCAATTTCATCCTGCTGACGGTCGATGTAGCCAGCGTACTTGGCCTTGATTTCGACTTGCTCAGCCACCTGGGCATCCACTTCCGGGCTGCCAGTGACTTCACGCAAGCCAGCGTAATCAATTTCCGGGCGGGTCAGCAGGTTGAGCAGGTTGTACTCGTGGGTCAGCGGCGTACCAAAGCGGCTGGCTATAGCTTCGCCTTCAGCAGTACCAGGGCGCACCCAGGTGCTTTTCAAGCGCTGTTCTTCCAGTGCGATGGCTTCACGCTTGGCACAAAAAGCCGCCCAGCGCGCGTCATCAACCAGCCCCAGTTCGCGGCCTTTTTCCGTCAGGCGCAGGTCTGCGTTGTCTTCGCGCAGAATCAGTCGGTATTCGGCCCGCGAGGTAAACATGCGGTACGGTTCCTGAGTGCCCAGGGTAATCAGGTCATCCACCAGTACGCCGATATAAGCCTCGTCGCGACGTGGGCACCAGCTGTCTTTGCCTTGCGCACGCAAGGCGGCGTTGGCACCGGCGAGCAAACCTTGAGCCCCAGCTTCTTCGTAGCCGGTTGTGCCGTTGATCTGCCCGGCGAAGAACAAGCCAGCAATCACCTTGGTTTCCAAGCTGTATTTCAGGTCGCGCGGATCGAAGTAGTCGTACTCGATGGCATAGCCAGGGCGAACGATGTGGGCGTTTTCCATGCCGCGGATACTGCGCACGATCTGCAATTGCACGTCGAATGGCAGCGAGGTGGAAATACCGTTCGGATACAGCTCATGGGTGGTCAAGCCTTCCGGCTCAATGAACACCTGATGGCTGTCCTTGTCGGCAAAACGATGAATCTTGTCTTCGATCGACGGGCAGTAACGCGGGCCGACACCTTCGATCACGCCCGAATACATCGGCGAACGATCTAGGTTGGCGGCAATGATTTCGTGCGTACGGGCGTTGGTGTGGGTAATCCAGCAACTGACCTGACGCGGATGTTGTTCTTGGCGACCGAGGAACGACATCAGCGGGATCGGCGTATCGCCAGGCTGTTCGGTCATCAACGAAAAATCCACCGAACGCCCATCAATGCGCGGCGGAGTGCCGGTTTTCAGCCGACCAACCCGCAGAGGTAATTCACGTAGACGTTGGGCTAAGGCAATCGAAGGCGGATCGCCCGCGCGGCCACCAGAGTAGTTCTGCAGGCCAATGTGGATAAGTCCACCGAGGAAAGTACCTGTGGTCAACACCACCGATTCAGCATGAAAACGCAGACCCATCTGGGTAACGACGCCTTTGACCTGCTCATTCTCGACAATCAGGTCATCGCAGGCTTGCTGAAATATCCACAGGTTGGCCTGGTTTTCCAGAATC
>NKIE01000155.1 GCA_002256055.1 Pseudomonas sp. PGPPP3
ATTTTCTCCAACAGGTCCTGAGGCAACGGCTCGCCCGTTTCGAAGTGACCGGAGATCAGTGCCAGGCCTTCCGGCTCCCAGCACCAGTTCTCCATGAATTGGCTCGGCAGCTCGACCGCGTCCCAGGCCACGCCGTTGATGCCCGAGGCACCCGCATGTTCGACGCGGGTCAGCAGATGGTGCAGGCCGTGACCGAATTCGTGGAACAGGGTGGTGACTTCATCGTGGGTGAGCAGCGCCGGCTGGCCATTCACCGCTGGGGTGAAGTTGCACACTAGGTTGGCCACCGGGCTGATCAGCTCGCCATTGGCCGCGCGACGCTGGTCGCGGGCGCCGTCCATCCAGGCACCGCCGCGCTTGTTGGCACGGGCATAGAGGTCGAAGAAGAAGCGGCCGACGTGCTGGCCATGCTCGTTGATCTCAAACAGGCGCACGTCCGGATGCCAGCCGTCGAAACCGGACAGCTCCTTGATCTGGATGCCGTAGAGCTGCTCGACGATGGCGAAAAGGCCGGTCAGCACCTTGTCGATCGGGAACCAGGCACGCACCTGTTCCTGAGAGATGCTGTAGCGCTGCTGACGCAGCTTCTCGCTGTAGTAACCAACGTCCCAGCTTTGCAGGTCACTGCAACCCTGCTCGGCGGCAAAGGCTTGCAACTCCTGCAGGTCGCGCGCGGCGAATGGCTTGCTGCGCACCGCCAGGTCGCGGAGGAAATTCAGCACCTGCTCGGTGGACTCGGCCATCTTGCCGGCCAGCGACAGTTCGCTGTAGTTGGCGAAACCGAGCAACTGGGCCAGCTCCTGGCGCAGGTCGAGGATCTCACTCATCAGCGGACCATTGTCGAACTGGCCGGCGTTCGGTCCCTGGTCCGAGGCACGGGTGCAGTAGGCGGCGTACAGCTCTTCGCGCAGGGCGCGGTCGTCGGCGTAGGTCATCACCGCGTAGTAGCTGGGGAACTCCAGGCTGATCAACCAGCCGTCCAGTTCCTTGGCCGCCGCGGCCTGGGCCATCTGCGCCTTGGCTGAGTCGGTGAGGCCGGCCAACGCCGCTTCATCGGTAATGTGCTTGCTCCAGGTCTGGGTGGCATCGAGCAACTGATTGGAGAAGTTGCTGGTCAGCTCCGAGAGCTTCATCTGGATCGCGCCGTAACGCTGCTGGCCGGCAGGCGGCAGGTCGATGCCCGACAGACGGAAGTCGCGCAGGGCGTGCTCCAGAATGTTCTTCTGTGCGACGTCGAAGCCAGCCGCCGCCGGGCCACTGGCCAGCGCCTGGTAGGCCTCGAACAAACCACGGTTCTGGCCCAGCTCGGTCCAGTATTCCGATAGCTTGGGCAGGCAGGCCTCGTAGGCGGCACGCAGCTCGGCACTGTTGCACACGGCATTCAGGTGGCTGACCGGGCTCCAGGCACGGGACAGGCGGGCGCCCAGTTCATCCAGCGCCAGCACCAGGCCATTCCAGCTCGGCGCGGCATTTTGCTGGGCCAGCAATTGGGCAATCGCCACGCGGCTGTCAGCCAGAATGGCGTCGACGGCCGGCTCGACATGTTCCGGGCGGATCATGGAGTAGGGCGGAAGGTCGAAGTCTTGCAACAGCGGATTATCGGCAGTCACGGGATGTACCTGTAGAGTTCGTGGGGCGCGGATAGGCGCCTGCATGGCCGTCATCTTAATTACAATCGCGGCCGACCGCAGCTCAGGAGATTTCTATCGTGGCGATTCGAACGTATCAAGGTATGACGCCGCAGCTGGGCGAGCGGGTGTTCGTCGATGAGAGCGCCGTGGTTATCGGCGATGTACACCTGGGTGCCGACAGCTCGGTATGGCCGCTGACGGTGATCCGCGGCGACATGCACCGCATCCGCATTGGCGCACGCACCAGCGTGCAGGACGGCAGCGTGCTGCACATCACCCACGCCGGGCCATTCAATCCGGACGGCTACCCGCTGATCATTGGCGACGAGGTAACCATCGGTCACAAGGTCACGCTGCACGGCTGCACCCTGGGCAACCGCATCTTGGTCGGTATGGGCAGCATCGTCATGGACGGCGCCGTGGTGGAGGACGAGGTGATCATCGGCGCCGGCTCCCTGGTGCCGCCGGGCAAGGTGCTGAAGAGCGGCTACCTCTATGTCGGCAGCCCGGTAAAGCAAGCACGCGCACTGACAGACAAGGAGCGCGCCTATTTCAGCTACAGCGCCAGCAACTACGCGGCCCTCAAGGATTTGCACCAGGCGTCCTAAATACCGCCAAGCCAGGCCGGCAGGTTTGCCTGGGCAGTCAGCCGATATCGACTACGCTTGCCTGACGATCCCTTGGCAGGGTTCGTGGATACGCCGCGCGCCACCGCCGCCCCTCACTACCAGGCGCCCAGCGAAGGATATGCGATGTCAGGAATCGACTTGTGGGATGACGATGATTTCATCAGCAGCGACAGTGCCGTCCTAGAGGCCCCGCCCTTACTCATTTGCCTGATTGCGGCGGCCGAGCACCACAGCGTTTGGCAGGCAGGGCTGGAACAGCACGGCATTCAGGTGTGCGCCGAACCCTGTGATGAGTGCCAGCTGATCCTCGTCGACGAGCGCTGCGCCGATTACACCGCGCAACTGGCCCGCCTGAACGAGCGGCCAGAGCGGCCACCACTGTTCTTTCTGGTCACCAACGGTGCCGAGCCTGACTGCATCCGCGCCTTCTCCGCTGGCGCCGACGACTATGTGCACTTGCCAATCAGCCCGGAAGCCCTGGCCGCACGCCTCAAGCGCGTGGAAGTGAAGCTGCGCGACACCTCAAGCATGCGCGAACAGCTCAACCAGTCCTCACAGATCGCCTTCCAGTCCATGAGCATGAACGCCGAACTGGGGCGCATTCTGCAGTACATGGAAAGTAGCTTCGCCTGCCAGCAGTTCCCCGCCCTGGCCGAGCTGACCCTGCAGATGTTCAACGAACTGGGCCTGCACGCGAGCCTGGGCATATTCCATGACCGCGGCCTGGAATACTTCTATGACGATGGCATCAAGCGCCCCATCGAACAGGAAGTGATCGAGAACTCCCGGCACCTGGGACGAATTTCCGACTTCGGCAGTCGCACCATACTCAACTACCCCCATGTCGGCCTGCTAATCCGCAACATGCCCCTCGACAACCCACTGCGCTACGGCATTCTCAAGGACCATATCTGCTACATCGGCAATGGCCTGGAGGCCCGCTGTCAGGCCATGATCACCGAACGTTATGCTCGTGAGCGGGCCGTGCGCATCCAGGCCACCGCCGCCGTGCTGCAACAGATGATTGCGGAAATGGAGCAGGCCAAACTGGAGGTAACCCGCAACAGCAGCAGCGAGCTGCAGGGCATGCTCGATGCCCTGCACCACGAGTTTTCCCAGCTGTGCCTGACCGGCCCGGAAGAAGATACCCTGATGCACCTGCTGACCGAGTCCAGCGACCGCATCCACGCGCTATTCAAAAACGCCGCCGAACAAGACCTGCTGTTTCAGCAACTGCTCAGCGGCGTAGCGAAAACCCTCGAGCATTGACCGCGCGAGAACCCGTCCATGCGCCATATCCTACTCACCGCCATGCTCCTCCTGACCAGCGCATGCGCCGGGCCTCTGCCGGCAGTCGACCCGCAACAAGCGTGGATCGACCTAGCCACAGTACCCGGCAACGTGCTGATGGCCGACCGTCTGGATAATCACCCAGTCAATGATGGTCGTTATTTTCAGGTCAGCCCCGGTGAGCATGACCTGCAGGTGCGCCTGCAATTCGACGTGCCCAGCGGCGGCCAGGACGGCCTGGCAGAGCTGCAAACCCGTACCTGCCGACTGCAACTGCACTTCCCGAGCTTCGTCGCCGGCCAGCGCTATCTGCTCAAGGCCGGGCAACAAGGCTACCGCCCCTGGGCGCGCCTGTATGACAGCCAGCAACAGATGCTAGTGCCGGGTAAAACCCTGCGCTGCGGCAGCATTTAAGCGGCAGCACATACCCGCAATCACGTTTTCACGGCGTAAAAAAACCGGGCATTGCCCGGTTTATCGAGGGGTACTGCTCAGCCGCGGGTGTAGGTAATTTCCTTGCTACCGGCATCGCAGCTGCCGACCACTTGCTTGTCACCGGCCGTGCCCTTGTCCACCACCTCCAGGCTGTAGGCAACAACGCCCTTGGCCTTGAGTTTGGCGTCGATTTCCGCCTGCAGTTCGGCGCACGGCTTGGGGGCGGCCAGCAGGACACCGCTCATGGCGCACAAACCCAGTCCCAACACGAGTTGCTTGATCATCGATAACGCTCCTTCGTTGTGATTACGATCCTCAGCTACTCAGCCCGCCATAGGCGGCCAAGTAGGTGTTCAGCATAGGGCACAGACTGTGACAGTGATATGCCTAGCTACCCGTAATGCGAAACCCGACCTTGAGCGTGACCTGATAGTGACCAACCTTGCCGTTTTCGATATGACCGCGGGTTTCGGTCACCTCGAACCAGTCCATGTTGTGCAGGGTTTTGGCGCACTCGGCCAGGGCATTTTCGATGGCGTCCTCGATGCTGGTGGGCGATGAGCCGACAACTTCGATTTTCTTGTAAGTGTGGTGGCTGGGCATGGGGGCATCCTCGGTGAGAGATACCTCAACGCTAGTCAAGACAGGAGCGGGGGGCAAATCGGGGGGACAATCAGCAGAGATAACGTGACAACCTGAACCTGGCGGCAACCGAGCGCCAGGTCCAGGCCGAGCATTACTTCATGAGTTTCTGCATATCGTTGGTCACGTCCTTGATCGCCGCCTTGAAGTCATTGGCGCTGATCGCCTGGCTGTCGTTTTCCAGGGTCTTACCAAACACCTTACGCACCACTTTACCCACCGGCATGCCCGTGGCGGCATCGATGAAGTCAGCCTCGATATACAGCTCGGTGTTCTGATCGCGGTGACCGCTTGCCGCCGACGCCGCGCCGACAACCGCCGCAACCGGCACCACCTCATACCACTTCATGCCTTCGTTGGACGCCGACACGCCGGTAATGGCCGCCCGCAGGATCAGCACCCGCGCACCATTGGCGGCGGAATTCGCACTCGATACCACTTGGTAGTTCTGCGCCAGCGCGGACTTCACTGCGGTGGTGGTGTAACGCTGTAGCTCTTGCAGGGTTTGCAGATTGACGCGCTCGGTGGGCTTGGGCGCCGGGTACAGGTCGAGCTGCTTGAAAACCACCGTGTCATACGCCGACGGCTGGAAGCCTGGAGCAATCCAGCGCATGGCCTTCTGGCCGCTCGGCGTGGTGACTTCCTGCAAGCCGTCATAGCTGGGCAGGAAGCCGGAGTACTGGCTTTTCTCAGTCACTTGCGACACACAACCACTCAACAGCACACCGCTCAGGGCGGTACCCAGCAACAACTTGCGCGACATCTTCATTGGCTTGCATCCCTCAAGGTTGAAATGGCTACCGCTTGTTTTCACAGAATTAACCACGCTTCAGTGAGTATTGCCGATACCTGCGAAATAAGAGCACTGAAAACATGACAATTACACCTCAACCTGCTCGGCGCGCAACCATTCTGCCAGCTTGGCCGCCCGCGGGTCCCGCGTGCGCAGCGGCACCCACAAGGCCAGTTTGGCGCGGGTCTGAGCAAAGCCCCAAGGCGCGATCAAGCGCCCGGCGGCAAGGTCGTCGGCCACCAACTGCTGTGGTGCAATGGCCACGCCCAAACCAGCCGCCGCCGCTTCCAGCAAGTAATACAGGTGCTCGAAGCCCTGCCCCAGGGTGAGGGCATCTGGCGCCAAGCCATTGCGCTCGGCCCAGGCCGGCCAGGCTTGCGGCCGTGAGCTGGTGTGCAGCAACGGCTCCGCCAGCAGGGCCGCAGGCGCGGCATGCTGCAGCTGGCTGGCGCGCACATGCCGAGGACTGAGCACTGGGCCGATGGCTTCGCTGGCCAATTCGTAAACCTGCATGTCAGCCGGCCAGGGCGGCTCAGCGAACAGCAGGGTGGCATCCAGCCCTGGGCGGCGCGGGTCGAGATCGCCCTCACTGCTGGACAGTTGCAGATGCAGCTCGGGCAGCTCGCGGTTGAGGCGGTCCAGGCGCGGGATAAACCAGCGCGCCAGCAAACTGCCCGGACAACCGAGCACGAAGGGCGCATCGCGGGTCTGCCGTTGCAGCTCGGCGCACACCTCGCGCAAGCGCTCAAAGGTATCGAACGCCACATCGCGCAGACGCATGCCGGCCTCGGTGAGCTTGACGCCGCGACCGTCCTTGACGAACAAGGCCACGCCAAGCTGTGCTTCCAGCGCACGAATCTGCCGACTCACCGCACCGTGGGTGACGTGCAGTGCGTCCGCCGCCAGGCTGACGCTTTGCAGGCGTGCCGCGACCTCGAAGGCGCGTAGGGCATTCAGTGGGGGCAGTTCTCGGCTCATGGTATTGGTGAGTTTTCCTGACAGGTCAACGCAATCTAATCGCTTTTCAGCCGGCCAGCCAGAGGTAGAATGGCGCCATTGTCCACCCACCCTCTCTGTCTATGCAGGGAGGACAGCATGCCTGGGAGCACCCTCATGACTTCATTGCGCAATGGCCCTGACGCCAAGGGCCTATTTGGCCACTTCGGCGGTCAGTACGTCGCCGAAACCCTTATGCCACTGATCCACGACCTGGCCCGCGAGTACGAAGCGGCCAAGCTCGACCCTGCCTTTATCGAAGAGCTGGCCTACTTCCAGCGCGATTACGTCGGCCGGCCCAGCCCGCTGTATTTCGCCGAACGCCTGACCGAGCACTGCGGCGGCG
>NKIE01000156.1 GCA_002256055.1 Pseudomonas sp. PGPPP3
AGGGCGTTGCTCTCCCCCTCTTCGTCCCAGCCATACAAGCCCTGCTGCAGACGGTCACGGGTCAGCACCCGTCCCGGCTGAGCAATCAACTCATGCAGAAGCAAAAACTCCTTGCGCGGCAAGTTGATCACCCGCCCCTGATAGCACACCTCCTGGCTAACCGGATCGAGGCTGATGCCTCGGTATTCCAGCGCCGGCTGCGGACGATTGAAACTGCGCCGCAGCAAGGCCCGCAGCCGTGCCTTGAGCTCAGCCACATCGAAGGGCTTAGTCAGATAGTCATCGGCGCCGGCATCCAGCCCGGCAATCCGGTCCGCCGTGGCGTCACGCGCCGTCAACACCAGTACCGGCAAGGGATTGGCGGCGGCGCGCAAATGTTTGAGCAGTTGCAAGCCGTCCATCCGCGGCAAACCCAGATCGAGGATCACCAACTCGAAACTCTCATGGGTCAACGCATGCAGGGCGCTGACGCCATCCTGCAGCCAGTCAACGGTATAACCCTCGGGCTTGAGCGCCGTACGAATACCTTCGCCCAGGGCCAGATCATCTTCCACCAACAGGATGCGCATGCGTTGTCTCCAGCAACAATCCCGTCAGCTTACTTGAGTTCGGCCTGAACCTTGGCCAGCAATGCGGTAATTTCTGCCTGACGACCGTGATCAGCGACTTCACGCCCCGGACGCGCGGTAGCCGCCTGAGCCTTTTCCAGGGCTAGCTTGGCTTCGCTGTAACGCTTCTGCCGAAACAGGAAATCGCCATAGAAGTAGTTCGGGTCGATGCCATTGGGGTTCAACTGCAGCGCTTGCTTGAGCAGTTTTTCCGCCTGCTCGTCATCGCCAAAGCCAATCGGCCAGCCGGGCACCTGATAGTACAGCGCGCCCATGCTGGTGTAGGCCGAGCCTTCCAGCGCCTTGGGATCAAGCGCAACCGCTTGCTCCAAGCTAGCTTTGGATTGCTTGACCAGATCCAGCGCGCCCAAGCCGCCCTTGGCGCCGGCATAGGTACTGAGGATGATGCCGCGCCAGATGTAGAACTCGGCGTCCTGCGGGTTACTGCGCACCAGGGTGTCGGCCTCAGCCGCCAACTTGGCGAACTCGGCCTCACGCTGCGCTGCCGGTACTTGATAGTTGATTTCGGCCCAGCGACTTTGCAGCAGCTGCAGGCTCTTCTGACCGCTGTCGGTCAGGGCCAGGCTTGGCAGGCTTACGGCACTCAACAGCGCCGCTACACAGAGAACACGTAGCTTAATCATCAGAACGTCCCTTCAAGGTTTGTTGCGCGCAAAGCGCTGGATAATCGGCAATTGTTTGCGCAGGGCCTGATCGACCACCCGCGGCAGCAGGCTATTAAGCCGGACAAACAGCTTTTCTGGCCAACCTAGGTAAAGCTCTTCGCGTTCGCGAATGATCGCCTGGGCCACCTGATCAGCCACCTGCAACGGATCATCCATGGCCACATTCAGCGCATCATTCATGGCCACCACCTGCGCACTGTTCATACTGGTGCGGGTCGCCCGAGGGGCGATATACAGCACCTTCATCTCGGTGTCCGCCAGCTCGCGGCGCAGTGCCTCGGAAAATCCGCGCAAGGCAAACTTGCTGGCGCAATAGGCACTGAAACCCGGATAGCCGATGGAGCCAAAGGTCGACCCTAGATTGACCACCAGCGCCCGCCCCTGATGCCGCAATAGCGGCAACAGGCGGTGAGTGAGCTGCAAAGTAGCGGTCACATTCAAGCCAATCAAGGCAGCAATATCAGCCTCGTCATGCTGCTCCAGCAAGCTGAAGCGGTTGACCCCGGCGGCATTGATCAAGGTGTTCATCCCACCAAAGCGCCTCGCTGCCGCCAACACAGCCTCACGCCCACTGGCTTCGGTGATGTCCGCGCATACCAGCTCGACCTGCCCGGGAAAGCGCTGCACCAGACCTTCCAGCGGCGCCAGCTGACGCCCCGCCAGCAACAGCTTGGCGCCGCCCTGACACAGCCGCTCGACCAACGCCTGACCAATGCCACCACTGGCACCGGTAATCAACGCACGACAATCTGACAATTGCATAGTCCCTCCTCAGGCCGACAACGGCAGGCTGCGGAACATGTCGCCATACAGGCGATAGACCACTTTGGCGGTGTGCACCACGGCAGCTTTATCAGCCGGCTCTTCCAGACGATTCATCAGCTTCTCGTAGAAGGCGATGTGCTCGATATCCAGGCTGCCATGGGAGGTCAGGTAACTGAACGCCTGCGGCGGCAGTCCCAACTCGCCCTTGATGATGCCGGCAGCCTGGGTCGCCAGGGCAATACTGGTGCCCTCCAGCACATTGACCATGCCGAAGAAGCTCACCGGATTGCACCGATTGATCTGGTCATAGACATAGCTGACCATCAGCTCGGTCGGCAGATTTGGGGTTTCCACCCGTACCGCCTCGGCGTCGGCGCCACAGGCGCGGATATCGTTGAGAATCCACTCCTGATGGCCGTATTCCTCCTCGATGTATTCGGCGATCGCCTCGCGCAGCCACTCCAAACGCTCCGGCAAACGCGCACCACAGGCCATCAACAGCGGCACCGTGTGCTTAACGTGGTGGTAAGCCTGACCGAGAAACGCCACATAACTGGCCGGACTGACGGTACCCGCCATAACCTGGGCAATGATCGGCGCGCTCAACAGATACTCGCGCTCAGCCTTGGGTTGCTCTTGCAACTGGTCGAAAAAATTCATGTAAACCCCTTAATAGACTGTTTCGCCAGCCATCACCTGAGTGATGGCCGATTGGTAATGTTCGAGTAATGCCACACGCCGCAGGCGGCCGTTACTGGTGGCCAGGCCGTTGTCATCGGTAAACGCCTGCTCGCCGCGCAGCCAGTGGTGCACGCGGGCGTAATCCGGCAAGGTTTGATTGACTTGCTCCACCGCCGCTGCCAGCTCTGCGTCGCTCACTGAGGAGAAACGCGGCACCAGCACGGCCACATTTGCCGGCAACGCCTCGCCGTATAGCCAAGCCTGCGCGATGGGCAGTTGCTGAACCAACTCCGACTCCACCCACTCAGGATTGACGTTGCGACCAAAGGCCGTGATGAACTGGTGTTTCTTGCGCCCATGCAGGACCAGATAAGCCCCATCGAAATGACCGAGATCGCCGGTTGCCAACCAGTCGTCAGCCAGCGCCGGCTCGCCGAGGTAACCGCGCATGCGCGCTCCCGTGACCAGCACCTCGCCATCCGCGGCCAGGCGCACCTGAACTTGGGGCAATGGCGTGCCGACGGTGCCTACCTTGCGCTGCTGCGGCGTATTCAGACACACCACCGAGGCACACTCAGACAAGCCGTAGCCTTCATAAATCGGCAGCCCCAGCGCATCGGCACGCTCCAGCAACTGTGCCGATACGCGCCCACCGCCCACGGCTACAAAGCGCAGGGAACTCGCTATCGGCATGCCCCGTTCAGCTGCCGTCACCAGCGCCAGCAGCAACTGCGGCAGCAGAATAAGACTGTGGGGCTGCACTCGATTCAGGCAACCGAGAAAACTCGGCAAATCAAACTGACTGGCGCCCTTGAGACCGACTTCAGCCACCGGCAACAACTCAATGGCCGCGCCAGCCAGCAGCGGTGCATAAATCCCGGCAATGTTCTCCAGCAAGGTGGCCAGCGGTAGCACGCACAAATGCCGCTCGACCTGGCACGGCATGCTGGCCTGCCAAAGGCTGCGCGCCACGGCCAACTGCACCTCGGCATCCAGGCAAACGCCCTTGGGTTGCCCGGTAGTGCCAGAGGTGTAGGTGACTTTAACTGTGCCTGCCGGCAGTTCGGCCACCGTCGGCAAACTGCGCTGAGCAACCTGCGCCGTAACCGCACCAAAACCAAGGGCAGCAAAAGCCGAAGCATCGGCAGCAATCAGGCTGTCGACCCCAGCGCTGTCGAGCACGTGACGCTGCTGAGCCGGCGAGAAGAAACCGGGCACCGGCACACAGACAATGCCCGCGACCAAGGCAGCCAGATCCCAAAGCACCCACTCAAAGCCGTTATCCAGCGCCAAGCCCAAACGCTTCGCACCAATCTGGCGCAGATACTGAGCCCTGGCACTTATTTCGTGCAAAAGCTGCGTATAGCTCAACTGCTGCCCAGCCTGCACCAAGGCCACACGCTCGCCGTGCTGGGCCAGGGTCTCCAGCAATGACTCAACCGCTGCAGACATGAGCCAACTCCTCAGCCGCGTACAGTGGCTGATAACCCAGGCGACGGTAGATACCCATGGCTTGCAAGCGCTGATGGCCGGCATAGATATCGCCCACCATCACCTGTGGCCGGGTCGCGTAATAACTGCCCCAGTCGGCCAAGTCCTCGCCCATGCAGGCAGGATCGGCGACACCCAGCGACAAGGGGCTCAAGCCCAAGCGCTGAAAGCTGTTGAGCAAGGTCGAGGTGCCGGTAAAGGCCACCCAGCGAAAACCCAGAGCAACCAGCACATCCGTCAGCGCCACTATTAATAGACGCGCATGCCCAGCCCCCACCGCCGCCAGATTGCCGACTTCGCCAATTTCGCGACGTTGCAGGTAACGACCGTTACGAGCGGTAATCTCTTCCTCGACCGGACGACCCAGGTAACGCTCAAGAAATAGCTCGCCAGCGTCCGCACCACGGATACCGACAGCGGCCTGCAGTTGCCCCGAGAGATCCTCAAGCCCCAGCAGACACGGCATGAAATGCTGAATTTTGGCGCCGTACTGTTCAGCAAAACGCACACGAATAAGATTCTCTATCTCATCACGGCGCTTTGTGCACGGATGTTGCTTAAGCAAGTACAACGACAATGATGGGTCATGGCCGATGCAGGCCAATGCTCCCTCGTGATGTTCCCAAGGCAACTCCATTGAATGAACCTCAAGCGATCTAAATGGGCTTGAGGCTGATCTTCCCTGACGAGCCTTAACAAATACTTAAGCCCGCAAGACGGTTAAACCGACAAAAACAACAGAAATCTATACTGTTGCGACACCCCAGTTACAGAATTGCGACGCCCTATGAAAGAATGAGGGGCGGTTAGACCGCAAGTATCGCCATAAGTGCCGACGTGCTATAAATTCAACGCCGACACAAAAAGAAAGACCTGTCCACACTTATAGAGACCGTGGGCTGAGCAAATCTTCTAAAACCAAAGGAGCAACCTCAATGCAAATGATGAAGTGGAGCGTAATCGCCCTGGCAGTCGCCGCCGGCACCTCCCAGATGGCTCTGGCCTCCAACCAGTCCGAATCCAAGGGCTTTGTAGAAGACAGCAGCTTCGATCTGTTCAGCCGTGCGCTGTACATGAACCGTGACTACAAAAATGGTGCCGGCAACATTGAAGATGCCAACAAGGCTAGCGGTTTCAAAAGCGGCTACCGTGAAGAAACCGGCCTTGGCATCCGCGGCCTGTTCGAATCTGGCTTTACCGAAGGCACCGTTGGCTTTGGTATCGATGCACATACCCTGAGCAGCATCAAGCTGGACAGCGGCCAAGGCCGCACCGGCACTGGCCAGTTCGCCCTGAATGACCAAGGCGAGCCAGAAGACACCCAAACTGAAGCTGGCGCAGCAGTCAAAGCTCGCCTGTCCAACACCGTACTGAAGCACGGCAACCAGTTCACCGCATCGCCAGTGTTTGCTACCGATGACTCGCGCATCCTGCCAGAAGTGGCCACCGGTACTTACCTGACCAGCACCGAAATCGAAGGTCTGGAACTGAGCGCTGGCCGCTTCACCGCTCTGAGCAGCCAGACTGCTACTGGCCGAGACAGCAACACTATGTCTAGCGACCAGGATGGCGACGGTGAAACTGAAAACTACACCCTGAAGTCGGCCAACATCTTCGGCGCCAGCTACAGCTTCACCGAGAACTTCAGCGGAGCCTTCCACGCGTCGGACGTTGAAGATTTCTGGACCAAGAAATACGTCAACCTGAATTACACCGTAGCACTGGCTGATGACCAATCGCTGGGCTTCGACTTCAACTACTACAAGTCGGATGACCAAGGCCAGAAACTGGCAGGCGACCTGCAGAACAAACTGTGGAGCATCGCGCCGTCCTACACCCTCGGCGCACACACCCTCACCCTGGCCTACCAGCGCTCCTCCGGCGATACCGGCTACAACTACGGCATCGACGGTAACGGCACCATTTTCGTCGCCAACTCGGTACAGATCTCCGACTTCATGGCCAAGGATGAGCGTTCCTACCAGGCACGCTACGACCTCGACATGACCAGCTACGGCGTACCAGGCCTGAGCTTCATGACTCGCTATGTAACTGGTGACAACATCAGCGTCGATGGCTTCGAGCAGGAAGGTAAAGAGCACGAGTTCAACTTCGAAACCAAGTACGTAGTTCAAGAAGGCGCCGCCAAGGATCTGTCCTTGCGTCTGCGCAACTCGATCTACCGCTCTAACGAAGCAGCGTCGGAAGTTTCCTACACCGACCTGAACGATCTGCGCCTGATCGCTGAGTACCCGCTGGACATCCTGTAATCACTTCGATTACCCGATGACGCACAAGAAACCCGGCCTCGGCCGGGTTTCTTTTTGCCTGTAACTCACCCTACAACGGCAACGCATACGTCCCGGTTACATGGGCGACCAGATCATCTTCCCCTTGCGAATACAACGACACCTCGAACACCGCCTGCCGCCGTGACACCCGCAGAATTCGCGCTTCCGCCACGAGATCCACTGGCTTTGGCTTCGCCAGAAAATTGA
>NKIE01000157.1:0-5734 GCA_002256055.1 Pseudomonas sp. PGPPP3
GATTCCTGATCTGTTGCTGGTGCTGGACGAAGACGGTCATTACGTCGACGTTGTTGCTCCTGAGCCCAGGTTACTGCTCCTGCCGCGTGCCGAGTTACTGGGCAAACGCTTGCATGAGGTGATGTCTCAAGGCGAGGCCGAGCGTTTCTATGCCTTTATCCAGCGCACCCTGGCCAGCGACACGCCGCAAATACTCCAGTACGCCATTCATACCCAAGCTGGGACGACGGTATTTGAAGGCCGCGCCCAGCGTCTTGAAGGGCTGCTGGAGGGTAAGCGAGCGATAGTGATGCTGGCGCGGGATATCTCCGAACGTGAGAGCGTGGAGATGGAGCGGCGTATTGCCGCCATTGCCTTTGAGTCGCAGCAAGGCATGGTGATTACCGATGCCAGCAGCAAGATCTTGCGTATCAACCAAGCCTTCAGTGCCATCACCGGTTACAGCGCCGCGGATGTCATCGGCCAGGACACGCGCATGCTCGGCTCCGGTCGGCAGGGGCCGGAGTTCTATGAGGCCATGTGGCGCAGCATCAACGAGACATCGGCCTGGGAGGGCGAAATCTGGAATCGGCGCAAGAACGGTGAAATCTTTCCTGAGTGGTTATCGATCAGTGCTGTGCGTGATGGGTTCGGCCGAGTCAGCAATTACGTGGCCTCATTGCCCGTTATTTCCGAGCACAAGGCCGCGGAAGATCAGATCAAGCACCTGGCGTTTTTCGATGCCCTGACGGGGCTGCCTAACCGTCGCTTGTTACTTGATCGTTTGCAGCAAGCTCAGGCTGCCAGTGCACGTAAAGGCAAGTTTGCGGCGCTGATGTTTCTCGATCTGGATAACTTCAAAAACGTTAACGACCTGCATGGCCACCAGACCGGTGACCAATTGCTGTGCCTGGTGGCCGAACGTCTTAATCATGCGACCCGCAGTTGCGACACCGTGGCCCGCCTGGGCGGTGATGAGTTTGTGGTGCTGCTGGAGGATCTCGAAGCGCACTCCGAAGATGCTGCCGGACAGGTCGAGGGCATAGGCCAAAAGATTTTGCAGGCACTGGAGGCGCCTTACCTGATTGGCGAACTGGAGCTGCGCAGTACCGCCAGCATCGGTGTGCTGCTGTTCAATGACGAACTGTCTGACAGCCATGAGTTGATGAAGCGCGCAGATCTGTCCATGTACGAGGCCAAGGCTGCCGGTAAGAATGCCCTGCGCTTTTTTGACCCCACAATGCAAGAAGCCATCAGTGCACGCCTGCAGTTGGAAGAGGATATTCGCCGCGGCCTGGGCGCGGGTGAGTTCGTCATGCACCTGCAGCCACAGATGGATGAAAACTACGCACTGATCGGTGCCGAAGCCTTGGTGCGTTGGCAGCACCCGCAGCACGGTTTGCTCGCGCCTGCGGCGTTTGTCGGGGCGGCTGAGCGCGCAGGCTTAATTGAAGAGCTGGACCTGCAGATGCTCCGTCAGGCCTGCCAGCAATTGGCCGAATGGGCCCAGCAGCCGGCCACGCAGGAGTTGCGCCTGGCCGTCAACCTGAGTGCGCGCCTGCTCTATCAACCGAACTTTGTCGACAGTGTGCTGGCGTTACTGGCAGCCAGTGGTGCCGATCCCCATCGCTTGAAACTGGAGTTGACCGAGTCGTTGCTGCTTGATGACCTGGCGAGTGCGGTGTTGCGTATGACCGCCCTCAAGGCCCACGGTATCCGCTTTTCGATTGATGACTTCGGCACCGGCTACTCGTCCATGGCTTATTTGCAGCAACTGCCGCTGGACCAACTGAAAATCGACCAGTCGTTTGTGCGTGCCTTGCCGGACGACCCCAACAGCCTGGCGATCATTCGCGCCATTTGCAGCTTGACGTTATCGCCGAGGGCGTGGAGACCGAGGTTCAGCGTGCCCTGGTGTTGGCCAATGGATGTCGGCATTTTCAGGGCTACCTGTTCGGTCGACCAATGTCACTGGTCGAGTTCGCCCGGCTGCACGTGTGAGGCCTGACGGATTGTCTGCCTCGACGGATTAGTGAATAGTCGCGGGCTTATTCACTCAGGCGCCGCCTCATGACTGTTGATATCTCCCTTGATGACGCCATTGACGAGGCTGAAGTGCTGGCCCTGTATCAGGCCAACCAATGGTCCAGTGCCGACAAGCCACAGCAATTGCTGGCTGCGCTGCGCAATTCCCACAGCCTGGTGACGGCACGTCGCGATGGGCGTCTGCTGGGGCTGGGCAATGCTATTTCCGACGGCCATCTGGTGGTCTATTACCCGCACATGCTGGTGCATCCTGAGGTGCAGGGGCAGGGTATTGGCCGTTTGCTGATGAATGCCCTGCAGACACGTTACGCCGGGTTCCATCAACAGATGCTGACAGCCGATGGCCGCGCCATCGCTTTTTATGAGGGGCTGGGCTTTAGTCGCGCCGGCCATACCCAATCCATGTGGATCTACGCCGGGAGCGAGCACTGATGCCTTTACTGTCAAACAAACTACTGAGCATTGGCCTGTTGCTGGCGCTGGTGTTCGCCTTGGCGGCGCTGGCAGGCTGGCTCACCGCTGAGGCCAACCCTCAGGGCATTCTGCTGCACACCCCGGCCGCTGATGGCACACCGCCGGTGTATGCCTCGGCCTGGCGCATTGGTTTTATCGTTAGCCTTACCGGCATGGGGCTGCTGGCTGGGGTGGTGGTGTTGCTGGCGCAGTTGGCCGCTTTGCTGCTCAAGGGCAGCCGCCATGAGGCCTTGCTCAGCAACCTCACCGTGGGTGCTGGTGCGGTGGTTGCTTTGGCCGGGATTGGTGTACTGCTGACCGTGCTGCAGGGCTAATCGGCGACGATTAAAATGCCGCGAGCAGACGCCCCAATATGGCCATGGCAGCTTCACTGGCGGCATCCCAGGGGTGACCGTAATTGAGCCGTGCGCAGTGGCCAAAGCCGCGGGTGGCGGAGAAGATCGGCCCCGGTGCCAGGCTGATGCCCTCGGCCAGGGCCTGCTTGAACAGCTGCAGGGAGTCGACCTGCGGGGCAAATTCAAACCACAGAAAGTAGCCGCCGGCCGGGCGGGTGACGCGCGTGTCTGCGGGAAAATGCCGGGCCGCCGAGGCCAGCATCGACGCCTGCTGGCTTTCCAAAGCATGGCGCAAGCTGCGCAGGTGGCGGTCGTAGCCACCGTGTTGCAGGTACTCGGCAATGGCCGCCTGGGCTGGCACTGAGGGCGAAATGGTGGTCATCAGCTTGAGCCGGCGAATCTGCTCGGCATAGCGCCCACCAGCCACCCAGCCGACCCGGTAGCCCGGTGCCAGGCACTTGGAAAACGAGCCGCAGTGCATCACCAGGCCGGCGCGATCAAAACTCTTCACCGGCTTCGGCGGCTGGCTGCCGAAGTACAGTTCGGCGTACACATCGTCCTCAATCAGCGGCAGTTGGTGCTGCTCCAGCAGGGTGTAGAGGTCGCGCTTTTTTGCCTCGCTCATGCTCGCGCCGAGTGGGTTCTGCAGATGGCTCATCAGCCAGCAGGCCTTGATCGGCAGGTGCGCCAGGCTGTTGGCCAGAGCCTCCAGGTCGATGCCTTCGCGCGGGTGCACGGGGATTTCCACTGCCTTGAGTTTCAGCCGTTCCAGCACCTGCAAAGTGGCGTAGAACGCCGGCCCTTCGATGGCCACCAGGTCGCCCGGTTGGGTCACGCACTGCAGGCACAGGTTCAGCGCCTCCATGGCGCCATTACTGATCACCAGTTCTGGTGGCGCCAGCAGCACGCCGCTGCTCAGGTAGCGCAGGGCGATTTGTCGGCGTAGGTCAGGGTTGCCCTCGGTCATGTCGGCGATCACCGCATGGGCCGGCATGGCCCGCAGGCTCTTGCTCATGCAGCGGGCCAGGCGCGGCAGGGGGAACAGTGCCGGGCTGGGGAAGGCCGAGCCGAAGGGCACGGTGTGTGGGTCCTTGAGGGAGGCGAGCACGGAGAACACCAGCTCGCTGACATCCACTTCGCTGGTCTGCGCATCACGGCTGCGCTGTTGCGGCTCGTGCAGCGGCCGCTGCGCCTGGTCGCGGACGAAGTAACCGGAGCGCGGACGGGCGCTGATCAGGCCGCGACTCTCCAGCAGGTAGTAGGCCTCGAACACGGTGGACGGGCTGATGCCATAGGTACGGCTGGCATGCCTTACCGACGGCACCTTTTCGCCGGGCGCGAGCACGCCGCTGCGAATCAGGGCGGCGATTTCGTCGGCAAACTTCTCGTAGCGCTTCATGCGGTCGCTCGGGACTCTGGCAGGCTCTGTTGCCTGCCACTTTACTGCCTGCGCAGTGTCCAGGCGACCGTCCTCAGCGTTGGCGTGGGGCGACAAAGGTGCTCTCGGTGCTGACGGCACTCTCTACGTCATTGGTATCACGCAGGTGAAAGCGCAGCTGTTCCGGCGAGTGGGCCGCTGGCGCGCCGAGCAGGGCCACGCTGACGGCCACGTTGCGCATTTCTCCGGCGGCCAATTGCAGCACCTCGGCGCCTTGAAGCTGGAAGCGCGTGCCGTCATCCAGGCTCAGGGCATAACGCTGCGGCTGCTGGGTTTTGTTGATGACTTTCAGGTTGTAGCTGTTCTCGATCTGCCCCTGGCTGTTCTCGCGGAACATGGTGCGGTCCTTGGCCACGTCCAGCGACACCTCAGTGCGGGCATTCAGGGCCCAAATCAGCGCGCCGATCATCACCGTCAGGGTGGTGGCATAACCCAGCAGGCGCGGGCGCAGCACCTGGGTCTTGCCACCGGCCAGGCTGTTTTCGCTGGCGTAGCGCACCAGACCTCGTGGGTAGTTCATTTTGTCCATCACGCTGTCGCAGGCGTCAATGCAGGCGCCGCAACTGATACAGCCCAGTTGCAGGCCGTCGCGGATGTCGATGCCGGTCGGGCAGACCTGTACGCACAGGGTGCAGTCGATGCAGTCGCCCAGACCTGCGGCCCGGTAGTCGCTGTCTTTCTTGCGCGCCCCACGGCCTTCGCCGCGGTGGCTGTCATAGGCCACGTTGAGGGTGTTCTGATCGAACATCACGCTTTGAAAGCGCGCATAAGGGCACATGTGCAGGCACACCTGCTCGCGCATCCAGCCGGCGTTGAGGTAAGTCAGTACGGTGAAAAACACCAGCCAGAAACTGGTGGCGTATTCCAGTTCAAGGCTCAGTAGGGCGCTGCTCAGTTCGCGGATCGGCGTCAGGTAACCGACAAAGGTCAACGCCGTAGCGCCGCTGAGCAGCAACCACAGGCCGTGCTTAGCACTGCGCCGCAGCAGCTTGCCGACGCTCCAGGGCGCAGCGGCCAGCTTGATGCGCTGGTTGCGTTCGCCCTCGATGGTTTTCTCCACCCACATGAACATCCAGGTCCACACGCTTTGCGGGCAGGTGTAGCCGCACCAGACACGTCCGGCCAGCACGGTGATAAAGAACAGGCCGAAGGCGGCGATGATCAGGGTAGCCGAGATCAGGACGAAATCCTGCGGCCACAGGGTCAGGGCAAACAGATGGATCTTGCCGCTGCCCAGGTCCCAGAGCACCGCCTGCTGGCCGTTCCAGTCGAACCAGGCGGTGGCAAAAAACAGCACGATCAGCAGCCCGGCCCCGCCCAGGCGCAGGCTGCGAAACAGCCCGCTGAAACTGCGGGTGTGAATGGTGCCGCCCGCTTGCGCGGGTGTCAGGCGGATTGGACGTTGCGGGTCAATGGTTTCGACGATCCGCGCGGGAATGCGTTCGCTCATGCAGGTAGCTCC
>NKIE01000157.1:5744-6680 GCA_002256055.1 Pseudomonas sp. PGPPP3
CTGGCTGTAGCAGGCGGGGCGCATGATCGGCTCAGCACACAAATGAAAACAGACTCAGTTTTTTAAATAAAAAGCAGATCAGATGGCGTTGCCACCATGGACTCAGGCTGTTGGTGATTGCTCTATGCTTGCCCTGTACTCGGTATTTTCACGCCCGCCGCAATCCTCTGCCTGACGCCTTAACGTTAAGCATTGCTTAAGCACGGGCTGTGACACTGGCGCCTGTTCGCCGGGCCTGAGCAGGGCGTCGTATTTCGTGGAGTGACTGGCGCAGCATGAATCAATTTCTCAAACGCACTGCCTTGCGTATCGCGGCCGTCAGCGTTGCACTGGCTTCAATCGCCAGTCCGGTGGCCTGGTTTGTGGCCCGTGAAAGTGCAGAGGAAAGCGTGGTGTCGCTGGCCATTGAGGAGTCCGCGCGGGTATTGCACCACTACCGCGCCGTCGGCCTGGAAAGCGCCGAAGGTCAGCAGAATGCGCGCAAGGCGGCGGATACCATTGCCAGCGGCCTGTTTGATATCGCGGAAATCTACGACTCTCAGGGCCAGACGGTGGCGGAGTCGATGAGCGAGCAGGGGGCTGCCATCGAACCCTTTCTCGCCGCGCACGGTGCGCCGCAATACCAGCAAGCGTCTTATGAGAGCGTTGAGCTGAACAGTGACTGGGTCCTGCGAGTGTTTGTGCCACTGCGCGACGCGCCTGGCGTTAGCCAGGGGGCGATCAGCGGATATTTCGAAGGCGTGCGTATTGTCCCAGCCTGGCAGCGCGAGCAGATTTTCAACAGTTCACTGACGGTGGCGATGTTGATCGGCCTCGCCTCGCTACTCAGTGGCGCGCTGATTTTTCCGCTGGTGGCATTTCTGTCCACGGACAACGACCGCAAGGCCCGTGAGGTACTCGATTCGCATATCTCGATGATGGAAGCCCTAGGGCGGG
>NKIE01000158.1 GCA_002256055.1 Pseudomonas sp. PGPPP3
GGCCAGGTCCATCCACGGGCGCAGATCACCTTCGACATCCTGATGCGCGAAGGCTTCGAGACCGACCACTACATCGATATTTTCGATGGCGGTCCGACCTTGCATGCGCGCACCTCGGGCATTCGCTCCATCGCCCAGAGCCGCGTGGTGCCGGTGCGTCTGGCCGCGCCGGGGGCTGAGCCGCGGAAAGGCGGGCGCACCTACCTGGTGGCCAACGGCCAATTGCAGGATTACCGCGCGATTGTCGCCGAACTGGATTGGGTGCCCGGCAAGCCGGTGGTTCTGAGTGTTGCAGCCGCCGAGGCCTTGGGCGTCGGTGAAGGTGCCAGCGTGCGCCTGGTCGCGGTTTAAAGGGGATAGCTATGATCGTTCGTCCTGTACGCAGCGCCGATTTGCCGGCCCTGATGGAGTTGGCCCTGAGCACTGGCGCCGGCCTGACCACCTTGCCGGCCAACGAGGCGCGTCTGGCGCACCGCGTTGGCTGGGCAGAAAAGGCCTTTTCCGGCGAAGCCGGGCGCGCCGATGCCGATTACCTCTTCGTTATGGAAAATGACGATGGCAAGGTGGTGGGCATCTCCGCCATCGCCGGGGCGGTGGGCAAGCGCGAGCCTTGGTACAACTACCGGGTCGGGCTGACGGTGAGTGCCTCGCAAGAGCTGAACATCCACCGCGAGATTCCCACCCTGTTTCTGGCCAACGACCTGACCGGCAACTCCGAGCTGTGCTCGCTGTTCCTCCAGGCCGGGCAGCGCAGTGGCGTTAACGGCCGCCTGCTATCGAAGGCACGCTTCCTGTTTATCGCCGAGTTTGCCGAGCTGTTCGGCGATAAGGTGATTGCTGAAATGCGCGGCATGTCCGATGCCAATGGCCGCTCGCCGTTCTGGGAGAGCCTTGGTCGGCATTTCTTCAAGATGGAGTTCAGCCAGGCTGACTACCTTACTGGGGTTGGCAACAAGGCCTTTATCGCCGAACTGATGCCCAAGTTTCCGCTGTACAGCTGCTTCCTCTCGGAAGAAGCCCGCGCCACCATCGGTCGCGTGCACCCGGACACCGAGCCGGCGCTGGCCATGCTCAAGGGTGAGGGCTTCAGCTACCAGGGCTATGTCGACATCTTCGACGCCGAGACCCGCAAGATTCGCGCAGTGCAGGACAGCCAGGTGCTGATTCTGGCCGTCGGCACGGTGGCAGACGATGCCACCACCTACCTGATCCACAACCGCAAACTGGCCGACTGTCGGGTTACCGCGGCCCCGGCGCGGATTGCCTCCGGCACCCTGGTGGTCGATGCCCAGACCGCCAAGCGTCTGCAGTTGCGTGCCGGTGATCAGGTGCGTGCAGTACCGATTTCGGCCCGGGCCGCCGCCAACCAGGAGCGTAACTGATGACCACCCATTGCATCGCCGGTGTCTGGCAGGACGGCCATGGCGGCAGTTTTGAATCGCTCAATCCGGTCACCCAGGCGGTGATCTGGCAAGGCCGTGCCGCCACTCCCGCGCAGGTTGAGGCGGCCGTGCAGGCGGCCCGCACCGCGTTCCCAGCGTGGGCACAGCGTTCGCTGGATGAGCGTATTGCCGTGCTGGAAGCCTTTGCCAACGGCCTGAAGGCCCGCGCCGACGAGCTGGCCCAGTGCATTGGTGAAGAAACCGGCAAGCCGCTGTGGGAGTCGGCCACCGAAGTGACCAGCATGGTCAACAAGGTCGCCATCTCGATCCAGAGCTACCGTGAACGCACCGGCGAGAAGAGCGGGCCGCTGGCCGACGCCACCGCCGTACTGCGCCACAAGCCCCATGGCGTGGTGGCGGTGTTCGGCCCTTACAACTTCCCGGGTCACCTGCCGAACGGCCACATTGTGCCGGCGCTGCTGGCGGGTAACACGGTGCTGTTCAAGCCCAGTGAGCTGACCCCGAAAGTTGCCGAGCTGACGGTCAAGTGCTGGCTCGAAGCCGGCTTGCCGGCAGGCGTGCTTAACCTGTTGCAGGGCGCGCGGGAGACTGGCGTGGCTCTGGCTGCCAACCCGGGCATCGACGGGCTGTTCTTCACCGGCTCCAGCCGCACCGGCAATGCTTTGCACCAGCAGTTTGCCGGTCGTCCGGACAAGATCCTGGCCTTGGAAATGGGCGGCAACAACCCGCTGGTGGTTGAGCCGGTCATTGATATGGAGGCAGCGGTCTACACCATCATTCAGTCGGCCTTTATCAGTGCTGGTCAACGCTGCACCTGCGCCCGCCGTTTGCTGGTGCCTGCAGGCGAGTGGGGCGATGCCCTGCTGGCACGCTTGGTGGCCGTGTCGTCGACGCTTAAGGTCGGTGCCTTCGATGAGCTGCCTGCGCCCTTTATGGGCTCGGTGATTTCCCTTGGTGCCGCCGAGCAACTGCTGAAGGCCCAGCAACAGCTGATCGTCAATGGTGGCAAGGTGTTGCTGGAAATGACTCAGCCACAGGCGACTGCTGCCTTGCTCACCCCTGGCATCATCGATGTCACGACGGTTGCCGAGCGCCCGGACGAAGAATTTTTCGGCCCGCTGTTACAGGTGATCCGCTACGAGGGTTTCTCGGCTGCCATCGCCGAAGCCAACAACACCCAGTACGGCCTGGCGGCGGGCTTGCTGTCCGATTCTGCTGAGCGTTACCAAGCGTTCTGGCTGCAAAGCCGCGCGGGTATCGTCAACTGGAACAAACAACTGACCGGCGCCGCCAGCAGCGCGCCGTTCGGCGGCGTGGGTGCTTCGGGCAACCATCGCGCCAGTGCCTATTACGCCGCCGATTACTGCGCCTACCCAGTGGCCTCGCTGGAATGTACCAGCCTTAGCCTGCCTGCAACCCTGACCCCAGGAGTGAGCCTGTGAGCAATGCGTTTGAGATGAACTTCGACGGCCTGGTCGGGCCCACCCACAACTACGGTGGCCTGTCCTACGGCAACGTCGCGTCGCAGAGCAACAGTCAGCAAGGCTCCAACCCCAAGGAAGCGGCCAAGCAGGGCCTGGCGAAGATGAAGGCGCTGATGGATATGGGCTTTCAGCAGGGCGTGTTGGCCCCGCAGGAACGCCCGGATGTGGCGGCACTGCGCAGTTTGGGCTTCGCCGGTACGGATGCGCAGGTAATGGCCAAGGCGGCGAAAGAGGCCATGCCTCTGCTGGCGGCCTGCAGCTCGGCGTCGAGCATGTGGACGGCCAACAGTTGCACCGTCAGCCCCAGTGCCGACACCGCCGATGGTCGGGTGCATTTCACTGCCGCCAACCTCAACTGCAAGTTCCACCGCTCCATCGAGCACCCGACCACCAGCCGCGTGCTGGCGGCGATGTTCAACAATAGCGAGCACTTCGCTCATCACGCCGCCTTGCCGGCGGTTGGACAGTTCGGTGACGAAGGCGCGGCCAACCATACGCGCTTCTGCAAAGATTATGGCGACGCGGGTGTGGAGTTCTTTGTCTTTGGCCGCAGTGCCTTTGACAGCCGCTTCCCGGCACCGCAGCGCTACCCGGCGCGGCAGACCCTGGAGGCCAGTCAGGCCGTTGCCCGCCTGCACGGCCTGAGCGAGGCCGGTGTGGTGTACGCCCAGCAGAATCCGGCGGTGATCGATCAGGGCGTGTTCCACAACGACGTGATCGCCGTGGGCAATGGCGAGGTGATGTTCCATCATCAGGACGCCTTCCTGCACACCGAGCAGGTGCTCGCCGAGTTGCAGGAAAAACTCGCTGCCCGTGGTGGCCAGTTCCAATCTGTGTGCGTGCCGCGTGAGCAGGTAACGGTGGAGGATGCCGTCAAGTCCTACCTGTTCAACAGCCAGCTGCTCACGCGTGCCGACGGCAGCATGCTGCTGATCGTGCCGGAAGAGTGCCGCAACAACAGTCGCGTCTGGAGCTATCTGCAGCAGCTGACCACCTCCGGCAGCGCCATCGGCGAAGTGCAGGTGTTCGACCTCAAGCAAAGTATGCAAAACGGCGGTGGTCCGGCGTGCCTGCGCTTGCGCGTGGCGCTCAAGCAGGCCGAGTTGGCCGCGGTCAATCCGGGTGTGGTGATGAGCAATGGGCTGTATGCCACGCTGAATACCTGGGTCGACAAACACTACCGTGACCGCCTAGTGGAAACCGACCTGGCCGACCCGCAATTGCTGATCGAATGCCGAACGGCATTGGATGAATTGACTCAGATCCTTAAACTGGGCGCGGTTTATCCTTTTCAATTGAATTGAGTCGCTACGGTTGCGCCTGACGGGCTGGCCGAGCGACTGATCTGGAGCTGTTATGAGTGATGCCTTGCAACTGATTCTTGAAGACACCGACGGCACCCAGTTGGAAACCTCCTGCACGCGCTTCGCGGTGATCTGGCAAGGCAAGGAAGTGTGGATCCAACAGGCCGGCGGCCAGCTGATGATCGGCGTGGACGTGGAAGAGGGTGACACCGAATACGCTAACCTGCTGCTGCGCCCACTGGCCACCAACCTGGTCAGCCTGGAGCTGGAAATGGAGCCGGTGGAACAGGGCGACGATGATCACGTTCACGGCCCCGACTGCAACCACGACCACTGAGTCGCTGCGTCAAGGAGTGCATATGCTTGCTCTGGGAAAACTGCTTGAACTGACTCTGGCGGGGCGAGAGCCTACCGAGAAGATTCAACTGACTCCTGCGGGCGTGCGTCTGCACTGGTTGGCCGAAGGGGCGCTGGAAGTAACCCCGGCGCCGGGTACGGACAATGGCCGTGACCTGCTGTTGTCGGCGGCGATTCACGGCAATGAGACCGCGCCCATCGAGCTGCTCGATCGCCTGTTGCAGGCGATTGCCAGCGGCCAGTTGCAACCGCGCACGCGCCTGCTCCTGCTGCTCGGCAATCCCCAGGCGATGCGCCGCGGCGAGCGCTATGTGGAGCAGGACATCAATCGTCTGTTCAATGGCCGGCATGCCGAGGCCAGTGGTTTCGAGGCCCTGCGCGCGTGCGAGCTAGAACGTCTGGCAGCTAACTTCTTCAGCTTGCCTGGCCGTGAGCGCTTGCATTACGACATGCACACCGCCATTCGTGGCTCGAAAATCGAACAATTTGCGCTCTATCCCTATTCTCCTGGACGTCGCCATTCGCCTGTCGAGTTGGCGCGCCTGCAGGCCGCAGGGATCGCTGCGGTGCTGCTGCAGAGCAAGGTCGGCATCACCTTCAGTTCTTACACCTATGCCTGTCTGGAGGCTGAGGCCTTCACCTTGGAGTTGGGTAAGGCGAGGCCATTTGGGCAGAACCAACAGGTCAACCTTGAGCAACTGCAAGGGCTGCTGGAAAGCCTGATCGAAGGTCGCGACAGTCTGCCTGACGGCCAGGCGCTGGAAGGCTTGCAGCTGTTTCAGGTGGCGCGCGAGGTGATCAAGCACAGCGATAGCTTCACCCTGCACCTGCCGAGCGATGTAGAAAACTTCAGCGAGTTGCCGCAGGGCTATCTGCTGGCTGAGGACATCGCCGACACCCGTTGGGTGGTCGACGAGCCGGGTGCGCGGATTATCTTCCCAAATCCCAAGGTCAAAAACGGCCTGCGCGCCGGACTTCTGGTGGTTCCTGTCGCTGTGGAGTGATCCGTAGCGGTCTGATTGACGGTTTCACTGCCAACCACGGCGCCGGCCCTATATAATGCGGCCCTTTGTCCTTTGCCGGCGATGTGTGGCCGCAGTTTCCGTGGAAGAACCTATGAAAAGCGCAGAAATCCGTGAAGCCTTCCTCCGCTTCTTCGAAGAGCAGGGCCACACCCGTGTGGCCTCCAGTTCGCTGATCCCGGCGAACGACCCGACCCTGCTGTTTACCAACGCCGGGATGAACCAGTTCAAGGACTGCTTCCTGGGCCTGGAAAAGCGCGCCTACACCCGCGCCGTATCGAGCCAGAAGTGCGTGCGTGCCGGTGGCAAGCACAACGACCTGGAAAACGTCGGTTACACCGCGCGGCACCACACCTTCTTCGAGATGCTGGGTAACTTCAGCTTCGGTGATTACTTCAAGCGCGATGCCATCACCTACGCCTGGACCTTCCTGACCTCGGAAAAATGGCTGAACCTGCCCAAGGACAAGCTCTGGGTCACCGTCTACGCCAGCGATGACGAGGCTTACGACATCTGGACTCAGGAGGTCGGCATTCCCCATGAGCGCATGGTGCGGATTGGCGACAACAAAGGCGCGCCCTATGCGTCGGACAACTTTTGGGCCATGGGTGATACCGGCCCGTGCGGCCCGTGCACCGAAATTTTCTTCGACCACGGCGACCACATCTGGGGTGGCCCGCCCGGCTCGCCAGAAGAAGATGGCGACCGCTACATCGAGATCTGGAACAACGTGTTCATGCAGTTCAACCGCACGGCTGACGGTGTAATGCACCCGCTGCCGGCGCCAAGCGTGGACACCGGCATGGGCCTGGAACGCATCAGCGCGGTGCTGCAACACGTCAACTCGAACTACGAGATTGACCTGGTTCAGAGCCTGCTGAACGCCGCCGCCAAGGCCATCGGCTGTGCCAATGAGGCCCAGGCTTCGCTGAAAGTGGTGGCCGACCATATCCGTTCCTGCGGCTTCCTGATTGCTGACGGCGTGGTGCCATCCAATGAAGGTCGCGGCTATGTGCTGCGCCGCATCATCCGTCGTGCCTGCCGTCACGGTAACAAGCTGGGCGCCAAGGGCAGCTTCTTCTACAAAATCGTTGCCGCCTTGGT
>NKIE01000159.1 GCA_002256055.1 Pseudomonas sp. PGPPP3
AAGAATTTCATTGGGGATATCACATGTCCTTTCAAGCGTTTAATCACTTACTGGAAGTACTTCGACCTTCCATCATCAAAGTTGATGCTGTCAAATCAACTGCAAGTACCTGTATAAACAACGCAAGCAACTGCAGGTGACGCTGGCAGATCCTCACTGCGATCGCCATCACTTGCGCCTGATAACCAAACGCGTGCGTTACAGCAATGAAATGTATGCCCAATGCTCCACAGAGTCCGCGGCGACTATGGCTGAACTAAAGGCTTTGCAAGCAGCGTTGGGTGATTGGCACGACCTGTACCAATGGTGCAAACAAGCCTCCAGCGCTGCTGATCTGCAGCCCTTGCAGGCTTATTGGCAGTTGCGCGCAAATCAGGCACTGGCCGCCGCCGATGTGCCACTGCGCAGGCTGACCAGGCAGTTGGCCAAGTAACACTCAAATCCCAGCAGCACGCCCGCCAAAACAGCCGCTGCGCCGTCGCGCCGCAGTGGGTTAGCGGCGTGGGCGTGCTAAGGTTGGCGACACCTGTTGATGCCCACCCTGGAGACTTTATGCTCGCTCGTTTACTGACTGCAACCGCACTGTCCCTGGCCTGCAGCCTGAGTTTTGCTCACGATTACAGCACCGCGGAGCTGAAAATAGACCACCCATGGTCACGCGAGTTGCCACCTAATGCCGCAGCCGGTGGCGCCTATTTTGTCGTGCATAACCATGGCAAAACGGCTGATCGCCTGGTCGGTGTACAAACACCGCAAGCTACCAAGGCGGAAATTCACACCATGGTGCAGTTGGGCGACGTGATGAAAATGCAAAAGCTTGACTCGGTGGGCATCCCCGCCGGCGGCCAGGCCGTGTTTGCGCCAGGCGGCAACCACATCATGTTGTTCGGTTTGCAGAAGCCCCTGGTGGCGGGCGAACGCTTCCCGCTGACCCTGCAATTCGAGCACGCCGGCAAGGTTGAGGTTGATGTGCAGGTCGAGGCCACTGCCCCCGACGCTCACGCCGGTCACTGAACCCTGATGATTGGCGGCAGCCTCAATGGCTGCCGCTACCGTTCAGTCGCCGCGATCGAGCAAATGGAAGCGTGGCAAGCCCAAGCCCCACTGGATGGCGGCCAGGCGAGTCAGTAACACAGTCAGCATTGCGCACAACGTGTCCAGCCAGTGCGGTGTACCCAGTTCGCGCATGCCGAGGAATACCAGCGAGCCCAGAATGCAGGCCGTTGCGTAGATTTCTTTCTTGAAGATCAGCGGGATCTCGTTGCAGATCACGTCACGCATCACCCCGCCGGCAACCCCCGGCATCACCCCCATGATCACAGCGGTGCTGACCGGCACATTGTGTTGCAGTGCCACTTCGCAACCGATCACAGTGAACACCGCCAGGCCGAAGGCATCGGCAATCAGCAGGCCACGTTCATGGATGGGCTGGGTCATACGCACCCATAGCACCGTGCCAATGGCTGCGATAGACGCCACCAGAATGTAAGTGTCGTTGCGAATCCAGCTGACGGGGTGGTTGTCCAGAATCACGTCGCGCAAGGTGCCGCCGCCCAGGGCGGTAACGATGGCAATTACCAGCACCCCGAAGAGGTCCATGGATTTACGGCCGGCCATCAGCGCGCCAGTGATGGCAAACACGGCAACGCCGAACAGGTCAGACCAGTAGAAGATTTGTTGCATGATCAGTCAGCTAATTTCGAGGGGTGCGCATGGTAACAAACTCCTCAGCGGCCGTCGGATGGATGCCCAGCGTTTCGTCGAAAATCTGCTTGGTGGCGCCGGCCTTGAGGGCCACGGCCATGCCCTGAACGATTTCCCCTGCGTCCGGCCCGACCATGTGGCAACCCAATACGCGGTCTGTGTCGGCATCCACCACCAGCTTCATCAAGGTCTTCTGCTGGCCGGTGCCGAGGGTCAGTTGCATGGGCCGGAAGCGGCTTTCAAACACCTGCACATTGAAGCCTTCGGCCTTTGCCTGCTCTTCACTGAGGCCCACGGTGCCGATATTCGGCAGGCTGAATACGGCGGTTGGGATCAGTTGATAGTCAACCGCACGATACTCTTCAGGCTTGAACAAACGCCGCGCCACGGCCATGCCTTCGGCGAGGGCCACGGGAGTGAGTTGCACTCGGCCAATCATGTCGCCGAGGGCGAGAATGGATGGCTCGTCGGTTTGGTACAGCTCATCGACCTGGACGTAACCGCGCTTATCTAGGCGCACTTGGGTATTTTCCAGGCCGAGGTTATCCAGCATCGGGCGCCGTCCTGTGGCGTAGAACACCGCATCGGTCGCCAGTACGCGACCATCCTGCAAGGTGGCCAGCAAGCTGCCGTCGGCCTGTTTGTCGATGCGCACGATATCGCTATTGAACTGCAGGTCCATGCCGCTCTTGCTCAGTTCCTCCTGCAAGTGTGTACGTACGGCGCCATCGAAGCCGCGCAGGAACAAATCGCCCCGGTAAATCAGTGATGTCTTGGCGCCTAGGCCGTGGAAGATCGAAGCAAATTCGACGGCGATATACCCTCCCCCAACCACCAATACCCGATTGGGCAATTGCTCAAGGAAGAACGCTTCGTTAGAGGTGATGGCGTGCTCGGCACCCGGGATCTCCGGTTTCTGTGGCCAGCCACCGGTGGCCAATAGAATGTGCCGCGCGCTGAATGCCTGGCCGTTGACCTCAACCCGATGACCGTCCAGCAGACGCGCGTGGCCTTCCAGCAGGGTGACGCCGCTGTTGACCAGCAAGGTGCGATAAATGCCGTTCAACCGCTGAATTTCGCGGTTCTTGTTACCGATCAGGGTGGCCCAATCGAAGCGCGCCTCCCCCAGTTGCCAGCCAAAACCTTCAGCCTGGTCAAAGGCCTCGGCGAAATGGGCGCCATACACCAACAGCTTTTTCGGTACACAGCCCACGTTCACGCAGGTGCCGCCCAGGTAACGGCTTTCCGCCACGGCCACTTTGGCACCAAAACTGGCGGCGAATCGTGCAGCGCGTACGCCGCCGGAACCGGCGCCGATGACAAAAAGGTCAAAATCGTAATTCATCAATACTCTCCTGTTTGCCCCTGGCTGCGCGGATAAAGACGCGGGCAGCACCTAAACTGCAATCATGCCTGAAGGAGAGCCGCCGATGCGCCCTACTCTGACCCATATAGCCCTGCATGTGCCGGATCTGGACGCCTGCATCGCCTTTTACCGCGACTATTGCGCCATGCAGGTGATCCACGAGCGTGCCGGCAAAGGCTCGCGGATTGTCTGGCTGGCCGAGCCCGGAAAAGAGCATTCGTTCATTTTCGTCCTGATGCCCGGTGGCCAGGCACGACAGCTGGCCAGCGATGACTACAGCCACCTGGGCTTTGCGCTGGATAGCCGGGCTGCGGTGGATGCCATCGCCGCCCGAGCCCTGGCTGAAGGATGCCTGGTCTGGCCCGCTCGGGATGAACCTTATCCGGTGGGCTATTACTGCGGTGTTCGTGACCCTTCGGGTAATTACGTCGAGTTCAGCTATGGCCAGCCTCTAGGGCCTGGCTCAGAGCAAATGCCCATTCCTTGATGCAAGGGGGCCTGAAACAACAAAGCCACCCGGAGGTGGCTTTGTTCAACGCTTGAGGCTTAGTAAGCCTTGCCCGTCTTGTAGAAGTTCTCGAAGCAGAAGTTGGTAGCTTCGATGTAGCCTTCAGCACCGCCGCAGTCGAAACGCTGGCCTTTGAACTTGTAGGCAATCACGCAGCCGTCTTGGGCCTGCTTCATCAGCGCGTCGGTGATCTGGATTTCACCGCCTTTGCCTGGCTCGGTCTGTTCAATCAGGTCGAAGATATCCGGAGTGAGGATGTAGCGACCGATGATCGCCAGGTTCGACGGCGCGTCTTCCGGCTTGGGTTTTTCCACCATGCTATTCACGCGGTAGATGTCGTCACGGATCATCTCGCCAGCGATTACGCCGTATTTGGAGACTTCAGCCATCGGCACTTCCTGGATGGCCACGATCGAGCAGCGGAACTGGTTGTACAGTTTGACCATCTGCTTGAGCACGCTGTCGCCTTCGAGGTTGACGCACAGGTCGTCTGCCAGTACCACGGCGAAGGGTTCGTCACCAATCAGCGGACGGCCGCACAGGATGGCGTGACCCAGGCCTTTCATTTCTACCTGGCGGGTGTAGGAGAAGCTGCACTCGTCGATCAGTTTACGGATGCCAACCAGGTATTTTTCCTTGTCGGTGCCGTGAATCTGGTGTTCCAGCTCATAGCTGATGTCGAAGTGGTCTTCCAGGGCGCGTTTGCCGCGACCGGTGACCATGGCGATTTCGGTCAGACCCGCATCCAGAGCCTCTTCAACACCGTACTGGATCAGTGGCTTGTTCACCACTGGCAGCATTTCCTTGGGCATAGCCTTGGTTGCAGGCAGGAAACGAGTGCCGTAACCGGCAGCCGGGAACAAGCATTTCTTGATCATGGTAATCCTTGAACAATGGTGGTGACGGAGTTGCCGCGCAGTCTAATCAGCCGACCCGTGCCTTACAATGGCCTGTCGCTATTCGCGGCATCACTAAGCTACACCTTTGAGGGGTTACCATGCCTGATCTAAGCCAAGAAACCTGCAGTGCTTGCAAGCCCGGCGCCAAAGCACTTTGCGCCGCCGAACAGCACGAGTTGCTCAGCCAAGTGCCGGATTGGCAGATCGAAACTCGCGACGCCGTTGCGCGACTGGAGAAATCCTTTACGTTCAGCAACTTTGCTCAGGCGCTGGCCTTTACCAATGCCGTGGGCGCGCTTGCCGAAGCGGCGGATCACCACCCAGCGCTGCTGACCGAGTGGGGCCAAGTCACGGTGACTTGGTGGACCCATACCCTGGGTGGTCTGCATCGCAATGACTTCATCATGGCCGCGCGCACCTCTGCGTTGCTGTCACGACCTAGCTGACTCGACTTCCTGACTGGGCGCTTAGCGCTCGGGCGCCTCGATGCCAGGGATTACCGTGACCCTGACCTGCAGCTCCTGAGTGCCGCCACCGAGTACCACCCCGCGCAAAGGGGTGACGTCGCTGAAATCGCGGCCCCAGCCGAGGGTGATGTGTTCGGCTTGCACCAGGCAGCGGTTGGTAGGGTCGAAATCCACCCAGCCGAGGGTTGGGCAAAATACCGAGACCCAGGCGTGGGACGCATCGGCGCCGATCATTCGCGGCTGGCCGGCCGGCGGATGGGTGAGGATGTAGCCGCTTACATAGCGCGCCGCCAGGCCCAGGCTGCGCAGACAGCCGATCATCAACTGGGCAAAGTCCTGGCACACGCCACGGCGGCCTTTGAGCACCTCTTCCAGCGGGGTGGATATATCTGTGGCGCTGTCATCGAACTCGAACTCGTCGAAGATCCGCTGGGTCAGTGCCAGTGCCGCCTGTAAATGGGGCCGGCCGGGGCTGAAGCAGCTGCGGGCATAGTCGGCCAGCGCGCTGCTGCAGCGGATGTGTGGCGAGTCATAGAGGTAACGCGCGGCGTCCAGGGTCGCCGGGCTGCGCAGCTGTTGCAGCATTTGCGCCAGGCTTTCCCAACCTGGCCCGCCCTTGATCTGCCCCAGGCCTGGACGCGGGCTGAGGATAACGCTGGATTCGGCCTGCACCCGCAGCACCTTGTGCGGCTCGGTGAGGGTCACATGGCGAGTGAGATTGCCGAAGTAGTCCTCCCCGCCCTCCTCGTGCTCGGCCGCCGGCTCGACCCAGACCAGCGACGATTCAACCTGCTGATAGGCAAACGAACGCGGTGTCAGGTGCAGGTACTGCTGCGACAGGCTCACCGGGCTCTGGTAGCTGTACAGGGTTTCGTGCACCACGCGATAGCGCACGCCGCCGAGCATTGGCTCACTCATGGTTGTTCCTTGATGCTGGTTGCGTTGCTGGTGTAACTGAAAAACCGCACGCTGATCTGCTCCGATAATTGCTCGCTGGCCTGCTTGATCCGTCGCAGTAGGTCGATCAGGTGGGCATTGCCGCAATACAGATCGGCATCCGGGTCGAGCCCGAGCAGTTCGTCTTTGAGCGGTGCCAACAGCAGTTCACCACAGCTGCCATAGGTAAACGCCAGCTTGCCCAGGCTGCTGAGAATGCCATCCAACTGGAACAGCACCGAGCGCGGGTTACTGCGGTCGAGCAGGAGCAAGTCGAGCACCGGCAGCCATTCCGATTGCGCCCGGTAGCGGGCGCGGTAGGTAACGATGCTGTCGGACAGCTCCAGCAGCCAATCGAGGCTGCCATCGGCGTCCATGGCCAGGGCGCGTTGCAGCACCAGGGTCTGGAATTGCAAGCGCTCCAGGCGCCGGCCGATGGACAGGAAGTTCCAGCCCAGGTCGCGGGTCATGCCGTCCAGGGCGAAGCCCGACAGGGTCATCAATGAGGCGGCGGCATCATCCAACAATGTCATGGCCTCGGCCGGTGACGGCGTGGCGCTGCTGGCCTGACTGCGTTGCAGCATGCGGTTGAGGGCACGCCAGTTGTCCGCTGACAAGCGCTCACGCAGCTGGCTGGCGGTGTTGTACAGCTGCTGTTGCTG
>NKIE01000160.1:0-3446 GCA_002256055.1 Pseudomonas sp. PGPPP3
AAATCATCAACGCCAAAGTGGTGAATCCACTTCATTACCTGACCGGCGCGGAAACGCTTCTCCCCGATGGAATCGAAGAAGCTCTCCATTTGCGGCTGAGTCAGCCCGAGCAAATTGACCTTGGTGGTCTCTACAGCGCCAGTAGATGCAGTCATGGTTTCACCCTCGCGTAATTCGCCTTAGCGAATGCGAGCGCACACCTCGGTGGCAGCGAAGAAGTACGAGATTTCACGAGCAGCAGAAGCCTCGGAATCCGAACCGTGCACGGCGTTTTCGTCGATGGAAACGGCGAAATCGGCGCGGATAGTGCCGGCAGCAGCTTCTTTAGGGTTGGTAGCGCCCATCAGTTCACGGTTTTTGGCGATAGCGTCTTCACCTTCCAGAACCTGAACGATAACCGGACCGGAAACCATGAAAGCCACCAGATCTTTGAAGAAACCGCGCTCGCTGTGCTCAGCGTAGAAACCGCCAGCTTCACGCTCGGACAGCTGAACCATTTTCGAAGCAACGACGCGCAGGCCGGCTTTTTCGAAACGGGTAACGATTTCGCCAACGACGTTTTTAGCAACGGCATCAGGCTTGATGATGGAGAAAGTACGTTGAACAGCCATGTGAAACTCCAGAAACAATGATTAAAGCGAAAAATTAAACCCGCGAATTATACGCGGGTTCCGGTTAAATGCGTAGCACCAGCAGTGCAGCGGCTTAGTCAGCCTCTTCGATCCAGGCCGCCTGAATGGCCTCAAGGACTTTTTCACCACCGCGCTGCGGGTCATCGGCGAAATCCGGCAAGGCCAGCACCCAGCGGTGCAGATCGACAAAATTGACATACCGCGGATCGACATCCGGCTTGCTTTCAGCCAGTTCGATGGCGATATCCAGCACATCACTCCATTGCAGACTCATGACAGCTCCTTGAATCAGTGCGGCGCTTCAGCAGCATGGTTGAGCGAGTATTTGGGAATCTCGACCGTCAGGTCTTCAGTCCCGACGAGTGCCTGACAGGCGAGGCGCGATTGCACCTCAAGCCCCCAGGCCCGATCGAGGAAGTCTTCTTCCAGCTCGTCCGCCTCTTTCAGCGAATCAAACCCTTCGCGAATAATGCAATGGCAGGTCGTACACGCACAGACGCCACCACAGGCGCTTTCCATCTCGATATGGTGTGCATGGGCCAATTCGAGAATGGATGTACCCGGCTCCGCCTCCACAACCATGCCATCAGGGCAGAACTTATCGTGTGGCAGAAAAATAACCTGCGGCATCAGTTAATCCTCAATCTCGTTGACGCTGCGGCCAGCCAGCCCGGCCTTCACCGTGGCATCCAGCCGGCGCGCGGCAAACGCATCCGTCACTTGGGTTAAACGCTTAACCTGCTGCTCTATGGCAGCCGCATCGTCGCCCGCCATCAATTCGCGCAGCTGCTCCATCTGCAAGCCGATCACGGCACGCTCATCGGCATCCAGCAAGCGCTCGCCATCCACTTGCAGGGCGGCCTGCACGGCCTCCAGCAGGCGCTCAGCATCTACCTGCTGCTCACGCAGAACCCGCGCCGCCTTGTCGTCGCCGGCGTACTGGAAGGAGTCTTTGAGCATGCGGGTGATTTCGCCATCGGTCAGACCGTAGGACGGCTTAACCTGAATGCTCGCCTCAACACCTGAACCCAACTCGCGGGCCGCCACATTCAGCAGGCCATCGGCATCCACCTGAAAGGTCACGCGAATCTTCGCCGCACCCGCCACCATCGGTGGAATGCCGCGCAATTCAAAGCGCGCCAGGGAACGACAATCCTTGATCAGCTCACGCTCGCCCTGCAGCACATGAATCATCATGGCCGTCTGGCCATCTTTATAGGTAGTGAAATCCTGGGCCCGCGCCACCGGAATCGTGGTGTTGCGCGGAATCACTTTCTCGAGCAAACCGCCCATGGTTTCCAGTCCCAGGGACAGCGGATTAACGTCCAGCAGCAACAACTCTTCACCGTCACGCTTGTTGCCGGCCAGGGTATCGGCCTGGATTGCCGCACCGATGGCCACCACCTGATCGGGGTCGATATCGGTCAACGGCTGGCGCGCAAACAACTCAGCCACGGCTTGGCGCACATAGGGCACACGGGTCGAACCACCGACCATCACTACTGCCTCAACATCCGCCAGCTCGATGCCAGCATCGCGCACCGCGCGCCGGCAGGCCTTGAGACTACGCGCCACCAAGGGCTCGATCAGGGCAATGAAATGCTCGCGGCTTAATTCGCCCTGCCAATCGCCATGACTGAGGCTCACCGCAACCTCAGCCGTCAGCGCCTCTTTGGCGGCGCAGGCACTTTGCAGCAGAGTGCGCTGGGTGCCTGGATCAAGGTCGGCGGACAAGCCGGCCTCGCGAATGATCCAGCCGGCAATCGCATGGTCGAAGTCATCGCCACCCAAGGCGCTGTCGCCGCCGGTAGCCATCACTTCAAACACGCCGCCAGTCAGGCGCAAAATGGAAATATCGAAGGTGCCGCCGCCCAGGTCATAGATGGCCACCACGCCTTGAGCCTGCTGATCCAGGCCATAGGCCACCGCCGCTGCAGTCGGCTCATTGAGCAAACGCAGGACATTCAGACCCGCCAGACGCGCGGCATCCTTGGTCGCTTGACGCTGAGCTTCGTCGAAATAGGCCGGCACGGTAATCACCGCACCCACCAGCTCGCCGCCCAGAGTGGCTTCGGCACGCCGGCGCAGGACCTTGAGGATATCTGCCGACACCTGCACCGGACTCTTCAGCCCCTGCACGGTATCGATAAACGGCATGTCGGATTCACCATCGACGAAGCGATAGGGCAACTGCTCACCCAACTGCTTGACGTCCGCCAGGCCGCGCCCCATCAGGCGCTTGACCGACAGCACGGTGTTCAGCGGATCTTGCGCCGCCGCCAGCTTGGCGCCAGCGCCCACCTCGGTGTGCCCGGCGTGATAACGCACCGCCGACGGCATAATGACCTGCCCCTCGGCATCTGCCAGTGGCGCGGCCAGGCCGCTGCGCACCGCAGCAACCAGCGAATTGGTAGTGCCCAGGTCGATTCCCACCGCCAGACGACGCTGGTGGGGTTGGGGGCTCTGTCCGGGTTCAGCGATCTGCAGTAGGGCCATGCTTATCTGACTATCAGGCGCGCCGCGAAAGCGGCACGTGGGTTAATCGTCGAGGCGCTCTTCCAGCTGGCGCACTTCGTAGGAAAGCTTGTCGAGAAACTGCATCCGCCGTACCAGACGCTCAGACTGTTCACGCTGTGCAGACTGCTCCCAGCACCCGGCAAACTGTTCGTGCAAGGCAGCCGAGGCGGCCTTCAAGCGCTGCTTGAACGTTGCTACACCTGGCACGTCGGCGCTGTCCTGCAACTCTTCAAGTTCTTCCCGCCACTGCATCTGCTGCAAAAGGAACTCACCATCCTGAACCGTGACTTCGAGGGG
>NKIE01000160.1:3456-4577 GCA_002256055.1 Pseudomonas sp. PGPPP3
CGCAGACCAAGCAGGTAACGGGCGCGCGCCGAGGCGTTTTTCAACACCTGATACGCCTCATTGAGACTGGCGGAATGCTCTAACGCTGCGCGCTGCTCACGCTCATCGGCATCGGCGAAGCGATCCGGATGAACACTGCGGGCCAGCTCGCGATAACGCGCCGCCAATTGATCCAGGTCCAGACGAAACGCTGGCTGCAGATCAAACAGGGCAAAATGACAAGGACTACCCACAATGGCCTCAGACGTTGAAGCTCTCGCCGCAGCCGCATTCGCCACGCACGTTAGGGTTATTGAACTTGAAGCCCTCATTGAGGCCTTCTTTGACGAAGTCCAGCTCGGTACCGTCCAGATAAGCCAGGCTCTTGGGATCGATGATCACCTTGACACCGAAACTCTCGAACACCAGATCCTCGCCAGCGGCCTCATCGACAAACTCCAGCACATAAGCCAGACCTGAGCAGCCCGTTGTACGCACACCCAAACGGATGCCGTCACCCTTGCCGCGTCCATCCAGCGAGCGACGCACATGCTGCGCCGCCGCCTCGGTCATGCTGATAGCCATCGGAGCCTCCTTAGAGCAAACCTTTCTTCTGCTTGTAATCGCGAACGGCCGCCTTGATGGCGTCCTCGGCGAGTACCGAGCAGTGAATCTTAACGGGCGGCAGAGCCAGCTCTTCAGCCAGCTGGGTATTCTTGATGGTTTCCGCTTCGTCGAGGGTCTTACCTTTCATCCACTCGGTCGCCAGGGAGCTGGAGGCAATCGCGGAGCCGCAGCCGTACGTCTTGAACTTGGCGTCTTCGATTACGCCCTGCTCGTTGACCTTGATCTGCAAGCGCATCACGTCACCGCAGGCCGGCGCGCCGACCATGCCGGTGCCGACATCCGGATCTTCCGCGTCCATCTTGCCGACGTTGCGCGGGTTCTCGTAGTGGTCAATGACCTTTTCACTGTAAGCCATGCTGGTATTCCTTCCTCGTCAGAGAGCCGCTCTTGCTCGGCGACTACTTAGTGCGCCGCCCACTCGATCTTGGAGATGTCGACACCGTCTTTGTACATATCCCACAGCGGCGACAATTCGCGCAGCTTGGTCACGGCCTCCCAGACTATCTGCGCGGCAT
>NKIE01000160.1:4664-6508 GCA_002256055.1 Pseudomonas sp. PGPPP3
CGTTGCGACCCAATGCGCGCAGCACGTAAGACGGCTCAAGTGACGCCGACGTACAGGCCGAACCGGAAGACACGGCCAGATCCTTGAGCGCCATGATCAGCGACTCACCCTCAACGTAGTTGAAGCTCAGGTTGAGGTTGTGCGGCACCCGTGCAGTCAGGCTGCCGTTCAGGTACAGCTCTTCTAGGTTCTCGACCTGCTTGTAGAAACGATCGCGCAAGGCGCCGATGCGCAGGTTTTCCTGCTGCATTTCTTCCTTGGCAATGCGGAAAGCTTCGCCCATGCCAACCTCATGGCCGCCACCGTGGGTTTGCGCTTCCAGACGCACGCGCGGCTTGCGCCCAACGTACAGTGCGCCAACGCCTTTGGGGCCGTAGGTTTTGTGTGCAGAGAAGGACATCAGGTCGACCTTCAGGGCCGCCAGATCAATCGCCACCTTGCCGGTCGACTGCGCCGCATCAACGTGCAGCAGCACGCCGCGCGAGCGGGTCAATTCGCCGATGGCCGCGATATCGTTGATCGTGCCGATCTCGTTATTGACGTGCATCACCGAGACCAGAATGGTGTCGTCACGCAGCGCCGCTTCCACCATCGCCGGAGTGATCAGACCGTCTTCACCGGGCTCGATATAGGTGACCTCGAAACCTTCACGCTCCAGTTGGCGCGTGGTGTCGAGCACGGCTTTGTGCTCGATCTTCGAGGTAATCAGGTGCTTGCCTTTGCTCGCGTAGAAATGCGCCGCACCTTTAATAGCCAGGTTGTTGGACTCAGTAGCACCGGAGGTCCAGACGATTTCACGGGGGTCAGCATTGACCAGATCAGCCACCTGACGACGACCATTCTCAACCGCTTCTTCGGCCTTCCAGCCAAATACATGGGAGCGCGACGCCGGGTTACCGAAGTTGCCATCCACCAGCAGGCACTCACTCATTTTTTGCGCCACCCGCGGATCAACCGGGGTAGTCGCTGAGTAGTCGAGGTAGATCGGTAGTTTCATAGCGTTTCTCCTAATCAGGCAGGCGCCCGGCTCATTCGATGGCCGACGCGTGAATCTTGTCCGAGCGCGCAGCACCGTTACCACAACGGCGCTGATCCTGGCGCAATGCGACTTCCTGAACCTCACTGCGCGTCACCAGGTCAGCCAGGCTGATACCACTGAGAAACGCGTGAATTTGCTGGCTGAGGTCACACCACAAATGGTGAGTCAGGCAGGTATCACCCGAATGGCAATCGCCCAACCCCTGACAACGCGTGGCATCGACCGACTCGTTGACGGCATCAATTACCTGCGCAACCTGGATGGCCGCCATCTCGCGCGACAGCTGATAACCGCCGCCCGGCCCGCGCACACTGGAGACCAAATTGCCACGCCGCAGCTTGGCAAACAGTTGCTCCAGATAGGAAAGGGAGATGCCCTGACGCTCGGAAATATCCGCCAGGGAGACCGGCCCACGCTGCGCGTGAAGAGCCAGATCGAGCATGGCGGTGACGGCGTAACGGCCTTTGGTGGTCAGGCGCATGAGACGGATACCACAGGTTCGCTGGTTTGTGGCGAGTATGCTATTCCCGAGTATTTAAGTCAACTATAAGACCTATCAATTTACTCGGGATTAGATCCGGCAGGAGCGCAATGATAACAAAGCCACCCCAGCAGCGCATTACACCGAAGGTGTATCACCCTGCTCCTTGACGCCGGCAAAATCCTTGTCGCACAGGGGCGGCAAGTCCTTGGCGCAGTAGTCACTACCCAGCGCCTTGAGCGCACCGCACATACCCTCCAGACGACCGTCGACCGCCTGCAAGTGGTCCAGCAACTGACCAATGGCGCGCGCGATCGGGTCAGG